>JAFAOZ010000278.1 GCA_019247395.1 Vulcanimicrobiota bacterium
GGCGCTGAACGCGCGCGCCGCCGAGCGCGGCCCAATGGACGCAACCGTAATCAGCGCCTCGAAGAATTCGCGCTCAATCGCGTTGGTGAAGCCGTAATACGTGAAGCGGCCGCTATTCCCATCGAGGTTTACGACGGAGTATATCTCGAGCGCCACCCGTTCGCCGGGCGCGGACGGCACCTTTTCGGCGATGCATGGGGGCAGGATAACCTCGTATCCGAGGCCGTTAGCCTCGATGACGGCCGCCTCCCCGCTGCGCTCGACGAGCGCGCCGGAAATTCTAGAGAACACTGCCGGAAATTCTAGAGAACACTAGGGAAAGGCCGTCGTTCCACAACGTTGAGAAAGGCAAGCGCCAATGCGAGCGCGTCGGAGACGTCGAGCGGCTGCGGCGCGCGTTTCAATCCTAAAAGTCGCGTCACCATCGCATTGACCTGTTCTTTGCGCGCACTTCCCGATCCGATGAGCGCGCGTTTGACGCGCGTGTGGCCGAGCGTGTGAACGGCGACTCCGGCTTGCGCGCTGGCCAAGCAGAGCACGCCGCGCGCATGTCCCATAAGCAGCGCCGTCCGCGGATTCTTATACGCCGTGTAGAGCTCTTCGATCACGACGAGTCCGGGTTGGGTCTGCGCGATGACGTCGCGGATGCCGCCGTAGAGTTCGCATAAGCGTTCTTCCAACGTGCCTCGAGCGGTCGTAACGACGACCCCCGCCTCGATGAGTCGTACATGCCCGTTCGTACGTTCGATGGCTCCGTAACCGGTCGTGCGCAGAGCCGGATCGATCCCCAGAATGCGAATTGGCGCGGCGCTCAGGGCGGCGGAGTTCCGTTCACGGTCACCGTGACCGACGAACCGGGTGCGAGCGCGGTTCCGGCGCCGGGCTTCGTTCCGACGACTTTCCCGTCGGCGCCGACCGCTGTGGTCCACTCCCAGCTCGCGACCGAGTAACCATAGCCTCGCAGCGTCTTGCTCGCATCCGCCGGCGTCATTCCGACGGTATCCGGAACTTCGCCCGAAACCGAGAGCATGACGATAACCGTCGAGCCTTGCGGCACTTGACCGGCGGGGGGCGTTTGCGCGACGACCGTGCCGTTGTTGGCGCTCTGCGCAACGTAACGCACGGCGATTTGGAATCCGCCCTGCGTCAGCAGCTGGCGTGCGGTGTCGATATCTTGCCCAACGACGTTGGGAAGACTTGCGGCGGCCCCGTTGCCGTCGGCCACCGGCGGACTGTTCGGCACGCCCGCATTGACGACGACGCGTACGGTCGCATTTCGGTCGATCTTAGTGCCGGCCGCAGTGCTCTGCGAGGCGATTGTATCGGGAGGGTTACCCGGGACGTTCTGCGACGTGTCGAGCGTGATGCCGAGACGCGCGGCGGCTGCGCGCGCCGCCTTCACGGACATTGCGACGAAATTCGGCACCACAACGGGCTGCGGCCCGTTCGAAATGACGAGTGTGACGCGGCTTCCTTCGGGAACTTTGGCGCCGGCTTTCGGCAGCTGGTCGATAACGTTGTCGTTGACGGTGTTGTCGAAGCGCCGCACCAGCGTCACTGCGAAGCCTTCTTGTTGGAGCGTGCGCTGCGCGTCGTTGGCGCTGTAACCGCGAACGTCGACCAGACCGAGCAGCGGTTTGCCGTTGCTGATCACCAGCTCCACGACTTGATTGCGTTCCACTTTCGTCCCCGCGGGCGGCGACTGCCGGATTACGTGATCGGGCGCGACGGTTTCGCTCGCGCTCTTTGTAAAGCGCGTGCGTAAGCCGGCGTTGACGATTGCTTCCTGAGCTTGCGCTTGCGTCATGCCGGTGTAATCGCCGACGGGGACGCCGGTGCTCAGACCGGCGAACGGTCGTGCGAAGAGCACGTAGCCGAGCCCCGTAGCCGCCAGCAGCGCAACCACGAGGCCGGCGAATGCCCAAGCGGACCTGCGGCGCGGCGGCTCCTCTTCTTCAGCGGCGTGCGCCCGATCCGGCATCGGCGATCGGCGCGGCGGCAATCGCCGGCCGATCGCCCCCATCGCTTCGGTCGGCGCGTCGTCGGCGATCCGGTATCCGGCGATGTTGGGGCGCTCGCGCGCTTCGCGCAGCGCCGTCGCGAGCTCGCTTGCAGACGAAAAGCGGTGCTCCGGCTTCTTCTGAAGCAGGCGGTTCACGATTGCCGCGAGCGCCGGGCTGACGCCGGACGCTTTGACGTCGATCGTCGGAACCGGATCGCCGATATGCTTGAGCGCGACCGTTACCGGAGATTCTCCCGTATACGGAAGCTTGCCGGTAAGCATCTGATAGAGTACGACGCCCAAACTATAGAGGTCGGACGTCTCGTGTACTTCGTGCTCCTGGGCCTGCTCCGGAGAGATATAGTACACGCTGCCCATCACCAAGCCGGGCTTCGTAAGCGCCATCGTCTGCTGCGATACGGCACGCGCGATGCCGAAATCTGAAAGCTTGACGACGTCGTCCTTGGTGACGAGGACGTTCGCCGGCTTGATGTCGCGGTGGAGAAGCCCCTGACGGTGCGCGTATGCCAGGCCGCTGGCGATCTGTACGGCGTAGTCGATGGCGACTGGTTCGGGGAGGTGCCCGTCGGCCGAGATGATTTCGGCGAGCGACGGCCCGTCCACGAGCTCCATCACGATGAAGTACGTGTCGCCTTCGCGGCCAACGTCGTACGTATTGACGATATTGGGATGCGATAGCTTGGCCGCAGATTCGGCCTCCTGGTAAAAGCGGCGGACGAACTCCTCGTCGGCGGCGTACTGCTCGCGCAACACCTTTATTGCGACGCGCCGGCGCAACAGTATATCGGTCCCGCAATACACGGTGGCCATGCCGCCCTCGCCAAGTTTGCGGTCGAGCCGATACCGATTGTTGAAGATGCGTTCTTCGATCACGTGCCGTCGCTCAGTGCCGTTCGAATCACGTCGCGCGCGATCGGCGCGGCGTAGGTCGCGCCGTATCCGACGTTTTCAACGACGATGGCCACCGCAACGCGCGGATTTTCGGCGGGAGCAAAGGCGACGAACCACGCATGCGAGCGGCCGCGGGGATTCGTCGCCGTTCCCGTCTTTCCGGCAACGGCGACGTGCGGCAATTGTGCTGGAGTGCCGGTTCCGCGCTCCACGACGGCAACCATCATTTTCGTTACCTTCGCGGCGGTGTCGGGCGATACCGGGCTTACGAGCGTTGCGGGGCCGGTCGAGCTCTGCGTCGCGCCGGCCGAAACCACGTCGCG
>JAFAOZ010000315.1 GCA_019247395.1 Vulcanimicrobiota bacterium
CCGGGGCGCACGACCGAAATATCGCTCAATGCAAAGGCTGCGTCGTTCGATCAGCTTCGCCCAAACGACCAAGTGACGGTGCGGTATAACGTCGAGACGAACGAAGTCCGAGAGATTTTGGCAAGCCGGAGCGTGGCAGCCGCCGCCGCCGCAAACGTCGCCATCGACCGCGTCGATACCGACGCGACCCATCCGTTACGCGCGGGGGAACGGATTCACGTGACGCTCCATGGGACCCCCGGCGCGTCGGCAACGTTCGATATTGGTTCGACGGTGGTCGATCAAGCAATGACACAGCGCTCACCCGGGGTTTACATCGGCGACTATACCATTCCGCGCGGGGCGAACTTCGACGATGTAGCGTTGATCGGCCGCCTGGCGGTCGGCAACGCGACCGCACAAGCCGCAGCGCCGCAGAGTATCTCCGCATCGAGCTTCGGGCCGGGCATCGCAGATTTCGCACCAGACGAAGGCAGCACCATCAACACGAATCGGCCGGCGGTTTACGCGAGCTTTGCGGCCGAAGCCGTACCGGTGAATCCTTCGAGCGCCCTGCTCTGGATTGACGGCCGGGACGTAACGTCGGAGTGCTTGCGGACGGCGCAGTTCATTCAATACATGCCGGCGTACAGCTATTCGGACGGAACGAAGCACGTGACCGTTCGCGTCTCGGATCTCGCGGGCAATACGACGACGAAATCCTGGACGTTCACGATCCGGACGCGTTAATGAGCGACTGCGTCTTTTGCAAAATCGCCGCCGGTGAAATTCCTGCGAAAGTCGTTTATCGCGACGAGGGCGTGATCGCCATCGAAGATCTCAACCCGCAAGCACCGACGCATCTCCTCGTTATGCCGGTCGAACACTTCGCTACGCTGCGCGACGTTGCGCTTGCTGCGAACCGCACCGATCGGCTGGGCGCGACGCTAATTGACGTTGCGTCGCGCCTGGGAAGCGAGCATGGCGGCGATCGAGGTTTCAGGATTGTCGTAAACACCGGCGCGGACGGCGGCCAAACCGTCGGCCACGTCCATCTGCACGTCCTTGCCGGTCGCGCCATGTCGTGGCCGCCCGGCTAAATAACGGTTTCCGCCACGTGTCACCCTGAGCGGAGTCGAAGGGCAGCATCGTATTTGACGCTCCGCGCGGCGTATGTTACCCTGGCGTAGGCCCCTAGTGGGCCTAATTTTTCGTGCTTAGCACGGTCGGAAAGGGGGGTCGTCAAATTGGAAGTTCGCATCGCACCAGGCGAAACGATTGAGAGTGCGCTGCGCCGCTTTAAGAAGGCAACCCAGAAGGCCGGCATCCTCGCTGAAGCACGCAAGCACGAGCACTACGAAAAGCCGAGCGTTCGGCGTAAGAAGAAGTCCGCAGCGGCACGCAAGCGCCGCGCGTAGCAGTCGATCGTGGGAACCATTAAAGACCGCATCGCCTCCGAACTAAAAGAGGCGATGCGCGCACGCGACCAGTTGCGCCTCGATACGCTGCGCTCGGCACTCTCCGGGTTCACCTACAAACGCACGGAAAGCGGACGGGAGCTTTCGGATGCCGACGAGCTCGACGTCGTCCGCCGGCTCGTCAAGCAACGCGCTGATGCCGTAGCTGAGTATGAAAAGGCCGGCCGGGCCGAACTCGCGGATAAAGAGCGGGCCGAGCGCGAGATTCTGCTCGCGTATCTGCCGGCGCAGCGTTCGCCCGCAGAGATCCGCGAAATCGTCCAGAGCGTCCTGGCGGAGCTTCCGCCGGAGTCGCGCAATGCCGGCGCCGTTATGAAGGTCGTCATGCCGCAGCTCAAAGGTCTCGCGGACGGCAACCTGGTGCGCCAGATCGTCACGGAAGAGCTCCAAGCGTAACCTTCGCAAGCGCGCCAAAGTAGCAACCGGTATGAGGAAATTGCGCCTGCCGGTCTGGGTCTGTTGCGGCTTGCTGCTTGTGGGAGGCGCCGGCGTCGCGATCGGGCAGACGTTGGGGCAGCCGATCGTTGTCGTACCGATTGAAGGAACCGTCGACGACGGAATGGCGCACTTGGTCGAGCGCTCCGTCGCGGA
>JAFAOZ010000292.1 GCA_019247395.1 Vulcanimicrobiota bacterium
TCGTCTGTACGTTGCCGGCGTCGCTGCCGGCGTTGGGCTCGGTCAAGCCGAAGCCCCAGAGCCGTTCGCCGCGCGCGAGCGGGACGAGATACTTCTGCTTCTGCGCCTCCTTTCCGAAGAGGAAGAAGGGCGTCGCGCCGAGGGAAACGTGCGCCGCGAGCGTGATGGCCGTCGAAGCGTCCGCACGCGCGATCTCCATCACCGCGAGCGCGTAACTCACCGTGTCGGCGCCGGCACCGCCGTACTGTTCGGGAAACGGCAGCCCCATGAAGCCGAGCTCCGCCATCTTTGCAACGAGCTCGTACGGAAATCGCTCGTTACGATCCATCTCTTCGGCACGCGGCCGAACCTCTTCGCGCGCGAACTCGCGCGCCAGGGCTGCGATCGCCTTTTGCTCGTCGGTTAAATCGAAGTCCATGCGAAGGTATAGGCCCCCCTTTCATGAAAAGTCCTCTCCCGGCGATGATCTCCCTCCGCGGCGTTACGCTCGTCTATCCCAACGGAGTGCGCGCCCTCGACAACGTCAATCTCGAAATAGAGAAGGGCGATTTCGTCTTTCTCGTGGGCGACTCAGGAACCGGCAAGTCGAGCCTGTTGCGCCTGCTCTATCGCGAAGCACGATCGACCGCCGGCGAAATCATCGTCGACGGCATTCGCGTCGACCGCCTTCGGCGTAAACGCGTACCGGCGCTTCGGCGCCATCTCGGCGTCGTATTCCAAGACTTCAAGCTGCTCGTCGATAAGACGGTGTGGGAGAACGTCGCGTTTGCGATGCAGGTTACCGGCGCACATACGCGCGACGTGATGCGACAGGTGCCGCGGGTCCTCGACCTCGTCGGCCTCTCGCACAAGAGCCGCATGTATCCCGGCGAGCTTTCGGGCGGAGAGCAGCAGCGCGCCGCGATCGCGCGAGCGCTGGTCAACAATCCTAAGATCCTGCTCTGCGACGAGCCGACCGGCAACCTCGATCCCGCGAACACCACGGAAATCACCGCGTTGCTGCAGCGCATCAATCTCAAAGGCACGACGGTCGTCGTCGCAACCCATAATCAAGCAGTCGTCGACCGAATGCGCCGCCGCGTCGTACGGCTTGCAGACGGCCGGATTACCACCGATGAAGAACGGGGCTACTATTATCTTGGACTGGGGCAAACTCAAGTTCTTTCTGGGTGAGGTGCTGCGCAACTTTTCGCGCAACACCGGCATGCAAGTGACCGCAATCGGAACCGTCGCGATCACGATCGTGTTGCTCGGCCTCTTTCTGTTCGTGCGCGGCGAGCTTGCCGACGTGGGAAGCCGGCTCTTGGATCAAATCGAAGTTTCCGCCTACCTGCACACCGACGTTACGCAAGCGCAAGTCACTGCAATCGCGCACTTCCTCGCGGCGGATCCGCGGGTTGCGTCGGCGCAGTTCGTTCCGAAGAAGCAAGCGCTGGCGGAGCTGCGCGCTCGGACGAGGGGCACGATCGACACGGCGCTGCTCACCGAGAATCCGCTTCCCGACAAGTTTCGCATCAAAACGCGCGTTCCCGACGACGTACCGGCGGTCGCCGCAAGCGTGCGGCGCTTGAGCGGCGTCGAAAACGTCGTGTACGGCCAAAAGATCGTGCAGCGCTTGCTGCAGCTCGGTGCGGTGCTGCGACGAATCGGTATTGCGGTGATCGCGGTCTTCTTCGCAGTCGCCGGCATCATCATTTCTAACACCATCCGGTTGACGGTCTTCGCACGCCGCCGCGAGATCGCGATCATGCAGCTCGTCGGCGCAACGGGCACCTACATCCGGTTGCCCTTCATCTGCGAAGGGCTGCTCGCGGGCGTCGTCGGTGCGTTGCTCGCCGTCGCGCTCCTGGCCGCCGCGCGCGTCGCGCTTTGGCCGCGTCTGCTCGAGGCGCTTCCATGGGTGCAGCTCGCCGCGATGCCGCTCGACGCACGGCTCTTCGTTGCCGAGCTCGTCGCCGTCGGCGCGGCAATCGGCGTCGTGGCATCGTGGATCTCCGTCGGCCGGCACTTGCGGACGTAAAGGCTACCGGCAGTTCCGTGCGACGAATCGCCGCGACCGCTTTTGCGCTAGCGCTCCTGCCCGCGATTGCGGCCGGTTCGACGATCGAACAACGGATTTCGGCAGAGCGGGCGAAGGCGGCTCAGACGCAGTCACGGCTGCACGAGAAACGCGTGGAGCTGCACGCCGCGACGTTGCGATACGACGATCTGCAGCACCAGCTCGGCGAAACGAACGCGGCGATTGGTGAAGTCAGCGATCGCATCGACTCGCTCGCCGCGCAACGCGACTCGACGCAGCGTAAGATCGATTGGAACACGGTTCAACTCGATGCCGCTCGCCGGTCGCTGCGCTTACACGACGCGTTGCTCAAACGACGTCTCGTCGACGTCTACGAAAACGGCGACCTCACCTACCTCAACGCACTGATCGGCGCTCGGTCGTTCAGCGAGTTCGTCGAGCGCTGGGAGGATTTGCGCTTACTGATCGCCGCCAACCAGCGCACCGTTCGCGCGCGTAAGGCGGCCGAGGCACGCGTAACGACCATCGAAGCGGATCTCGAACGCACGCGCATGGAGCTCCAGCAAGAGGAAGAAGCGCAGGAGCAGGCGCGCAGTCAGCTCGATTCGCTTGCGGACGAGCGGCGTAACCTCGTTTCGCTGGCGGCCGTGCGCCGCCACAGCGTCGCGTCCGAGGTCGCCGAGATGGAGGATCTCTCGGCTGCCGAGGAGTCCGAACTCGAAGGACTGATTCTCGAGCGGGAGCGCGAGCTTGCAGCCTCCCAGCGGGCCGCCGGTATCGCCGGAGAGGCCCCCAGCGCCGGCGGACTGGGCAACTTCGCCTGGCCGGTCACCGGAACGATCACCTCACCCTTCGGCTGGCGCACGAATCCGCTCGGCGGCGGACCCGAGTTCCACCAGGGTCTAGATATCGCCGCCCCCATGGGCACCGCGGTAACGGCGGCCGCCTCCGGCACGGTGATCATGGCGCAGTGGTACGGCGGATACGGGAACTATATTTTGCTCGACCACGGCGGCGGCTACTCGACCGGCTACGGTCACCTTTCGGCGATCTACGTTTCGGTGGGGCAGAGCGTTACCCGTGGCCAAGCGATCGGCGCGGTCGGTTCGACGGGCCAGTCGACCGGGCCGCACCTCCACTTCGAGGTACGAATTGCGGGCAAACCTGTTGACCCGGCGCCCCGGCTTCATTAAGAGTTAGCGAGTAACCTCGGAAGGAAGAAACTCGCCACCCGCACAGCGGGGTACTGTAAAGAGGATCAATGAACCGCTCCCGACGCCCGCTTCTGACCGTCCTGCTCTTTGTCGCCCTTGCCGCGGTCGCCGCGGCGGCGATCGCGTACCGAACCGGCGTGCTTCGGCACCAGGGCGTACTCGAGGTCGCCACGACCGGCGACTTGCGCGATCTCTTTTCTCCGCGCGAGCCCCAAGGCCCGATGCTCGCCGACGTCGCGCTGCGAAAACTCGAGAGCGATTACTATAAGCCGATTGAGCCGCAGACACCGATTGCGGGTGAATCCGCGGCATTGCGCGGTTTTCTCTCGTCGAAAAAGCTGCACGCGTCGCTGCCGCCGGAGACTGCCGTCGGCAACCCCGGAGAAGACGGCGCGCGTGCTGCCGAGATGCTCGCGTACGCACAAGCGCACTACGCAAGCGGCGTCGGACCGAACGGACGTGAGGATCTCATCGATGCCGCGCTGCGCGGCATCATGACCTCGGTTCACGATCCCTACACCGTCTATCTCTCGCCGCGCGAAATCCAAGGATTGAACGAGTCGCTCTCGGGTGGAAACTTCGGCGGCATCGGCGTTTATATTTATCAGCTCAAGGACGGGCGCATCATCGTGCAGCCGATCGAGTCCATGCCGGCCGCGCGCGCGGGAATGAAGCCCGGCCAGATCGTCGATTCGGTGGACGGCAAGAGCGTCCGCGGTCTGAACATCGATCGTGTCGAGGAGATGATTCGCGGCGAGGCGGGGACGATCGTCCGCATCCGCGCGCACGCCTATAACGCGCCCTCGATCGAGCATTCGTACGGAATCGTACGTGAAATCATTCACGTTCCGACGGTGCGTTCGAAGATGGAGTCGGGCATCGATTACATTCGTCTCTCCGACTTCGGCACCACCTCGCCCGACGAAATCCGCAAGGCGTTGCTCGAAGGCCGGGACCACGGCGCCCGCGCGTATATTCTGGATTTGCGCGATAACGGCGGCGGGCTGCTCGATGCGGCGGTGGAGATCTCGAGCTTTTTCGTTCCGCAAGGCACGATCGTTTCGACGATCCGTCGCGACGGGCAACGCTCGAGCGAAGAAGCGCTCGGCGACGCCATCGGCGGTCTTCGTCCGCTCGCCATACTCGTGAACAAGTACACTGCGAGCGCGTCGGAAATTACGGCGGGCGCCTTGCAGGATTATCATTTGGCGACGCTCGTCGGAACGCGCACGTTCGGCAAAGGCGTCGTGCAAAGCATCTTTCCGCTTCCCGACCAAGGCGCGCTGAAGATCACGACGGCCCGCTACCTGACGCCGGCGGGGCGCGATATTCAGCACCACGGCATTCAACCGGACGTCGTCGTCAACCAAGATCCCAATCCAGCGCTGATTGACACGCCGGCAGACAAACAGCTCGCAGCGGCCAAGGCACGATTGGCGCAGTCTTTACGTTGATTGATGGAGACCATGAAACGCTTTTTTTCGATTCTCTGGGCCGGCGCGTTGGTCGCCGTCCTCATCGAGCTCTCCGCCGCATCGGCCGCGCAGGCGCCGCATCTATCGTCGGTTGATGCCGGCGAAGTCGCGACGAGCTACGGTTATCTGACGGATAATTTCTACAAGAAGGTCGATCCGCAGATCGTGCTCGACTCCACCCGCACCGCGCTCGTGAGCGCGATGCGCACGGGCGGCGTCAAGCACGCCGACCTTCCCGTGATGCACGCAAGTTTGGTCGCATCGAGCAACGTGCACGAGATCGACCGCGAAATCGAAAGCGCCGAGGTCGAGTCGAAGGGCAAGTTCAAGCTGCACGATCTTACGTACGTCGCGCTCGACGGCATGATGAAATCGGTGAACGACCGGTACACCGTCTTCATGACGCCCAAGGAGTTCGCGGGCCTGAATCAAGGTCTCGACGGCGGCGATTTCGGCGGAACCGGCATCGTTATCCAACTCGACGACAAGACCAAATACATCTCCGTGGAAAACGTCGTTCCCGACGGCCCGGCGGACAAGGCCGGCATCGAGCAAGACGATCTCATCACAGCGATCGACGGGACCTCGACCAAAGGCATGAGCCTCTCGAGCGCCAGCGGAAAGCTGCGCGGCAAGGAAGGTACGCGCGTAACGCTGACCGTGCAGCGCGACAACAGCGCCTTGCCGGCACCGATCACGATTACGCGTGCGAAGATCCATCAGCTCAGCGTCTACGGAAAGATGCTTCCGAATAAAATCGGATACGTTGCGTTGACGGTCTTCGGCAAAGAGACCGGGGCCGAACTCGACGCCGCGCTGGACCGCTTGCAGAAAGAGGGCGCGCGTGCACTCGTGCTCGATCTGCGCGACAACGGCGGCGGCTATCTCGAAGCGGCCGTTGCGGTGAGCTCCAAATTCATTCCAAGCGGTCCGATTGTTTCGGTCGAATCGCGCGCTTCGAACATTACGACGCTTGACGCCGACGATACCGCAATCAATCCGATTCCGCTCGTCGTTTTGGTTAACGGCTACACTGCCTCGGCCTCCGAGATTACCTCGGGTGCGATTCAAGACAGCGCGGTTGGAACGATCATGGGTACGAAGACGTTCGGTAAGGGCGTCGTGCAGACGATCATACCGCTCCCCGA
>JAFAOZ010000228.1 GCA_019247395.1 Vulcanimicrobiota bacterium
TCGTCGTCCAGATGAGAAACGAAACCTTGCCTTCATAGTGGGGGGCGCCCATCACGTCCAGAATGCGTTCGCGCTGTTCCGGCGTTGCCGTGAAACGAACGAATATTGACGGGGAGACGCGGTTTTCGTACTCGATCTCCGCTTCGGCGAGGGCGGTTTCGTCGTACACGCACCAGAGGGTCGAACGCAGTCCTTTGTAAAGCTGCTGCCGTTCCGCTAAATCCGCGAGCGCGTTAACGATCGTTGCTTCGAACGAAGGATCGATCGTTCGGTACGGCCGATCGAAGAGACCGAAGTTCCCCATGCGCACGCGCTGTTCGCGCTGACGGTCGAGCCAGAAGAGCGCACGCTCCTTACATCGCTCCCGCAGCTCGAGCGGATCGATGGTATGGAAGTCGCGGATGTTGAGATGCCGCAGGGTTTCGTACTCGATCGGAAGTCCGTGCATATCCCAGCCGGGTACGAATTTTGCGTATTTTCCGTCGAGCAGCGCAACTTTCACGAACATGTCTTTGAGCACCATGTTGAAGAACGTGCCCATGTGCAGATCGCCGTTGGCATAGGGCGGCCCGTCGTGCAGAATCCACGGGCCATTGGGTGCGTTGCGCTCCAAACGGCGTTCGTAGGTCCGGTGTTCGCGCCACCACTCAAGCCACTGGGGCTCGCGTGCTGGGAGTTCCGCCTTCATCGGAAAGCCGGTTTTGGGCAGATTGAGCGTCTCGCGGTAGTTCACGTTCACCCTAGCTCACAGAAGTTCGCCAAGCACGTCAAAGTTGCGCTCGGCCGCCATCTCGAGAGCGTGACGGCGCGCGATGAGCTCGCCGGCGAGCGCACCGCGCTCCCGAACGAGGCGGTCGACAAGTGCGTCGACGGCGGCGTCGGCAGGCCGCTTTCCGTCATCATAGAGCGGCACGAGCGGATACCCAAGATCTCCACAGAGCGCCGAAACTTTCGGATCGTAGGCAATGGCCAAAAACGGCACGCCGTAGCGTGCCGCCAGGATGAGCGAGTGCAGCCGCATCCCTGCGACCACGTGCGCACCGGAGAGTATCGACGCCGCGACGCGCAGCGTGCACTCAGGCAAGAGCACCGGGTTCGACTTGCAGAGCCGAATGACGTCGGTAGAGACCGCCGCGTCCGCGGCTCCCCCAAGCGGCAAGAATGCGACGCGAATCGCGTGGTGCAGCGCGAGGCGATCGACGATGCGCGCTAGCACCGAGGGCGCATCGCGCAATCCTGCGGCTTTCCGCGCGCTCACGATGGCATAGGGGCCGCTCTCGGGGCCGAGCCCCTCACGCGCGAGGTCGACGGACTCTTGCGCCCCGTCGTAGAGAAAGACCGGATCGGCGGTTCGTTCGACGGGCGTGGAGGGAAGCAACTCGTGCAGCAGTCGCGCAGAACGCTCGTCGCGGACCGTTGCTCGGCCGAGTCCCTTACAAAATTGCCGGACGATGAGCCTACCCCAGTAATCGAGCGGACCGATCGACTGCGCGAAGATCAACGTTCTCCGACGGCGGCGAATCGCTTCGCGTAGAATTCCGGCATAATAGAGCAGGCTGCGCGTGCTCGTCGCATTCTGCAGTAGGCCGCCGCCCCCGGAGATGACGACGTCCGAGCGCGCGATCGCCGCGCGCACTTCGCGCCAATCCCAACGCGGCGCCGTCTCGACCCGGTGCTGCGTCGCGGTAAGCTGCGGCGATGCGGAGAGCACCTCGAGCCGCGCCGAAGGAAAACGCGCGCGCATTTGGGCCAGCATGACCTCCAGCAACGCCTCGTCGCCGAGATTTCCGAAACCGTAGTAGCCGGAGAGAAGCACGCGCGGCATTACGCCTTGGCAAGCGGAAGCCGGCGGTAGACCCACATCGCGATCGCACCGACGATCGCGCCGATCACCAAACCGTTGACGATGCGCAAGATCGAGATCTCGATCGGCGTGTGCAAATGCGAGAAGGTATCGATGACGTCGCCGACGCCGACGCCGATGCCGAGCGCCAACAACCAGCCGACGATGCGGCGATGCGGCGGCAGCAGCGCCGGCAGCAGCATCATACACGGAAACCCGATGAGAAACTCTTTGAAGCGCGGCCGAACGCTAAGCACATGCGTCAAGACGTGGCGCAGCCCAAGCTCGAAGGACGACGGCGAAACGTCGCTGTCGTTCCCGCTTCGCACGAGCATCAAGGCACCGAGCGCGACGATCGCGATGCCGGCGAAGAGTTGATAGGCAAGTACCGGCGAGAGAAAGACGTCGCGCGGCGGCGTAGCCGCGCCGAAACGCCGATCGAAGGTGTAGAGGAGCAGTCCCACGAGCGGCGGGAGCGCCAAGATCAAACGTACGCCGCGAAATCGCTCGATCTCCGTCATTGCCAGCGGCGAGCTCATGATGCCGACGACGACGAGCGCGCCGAGCAGCGCAACACCGGTTGCAGCGAGCATCCAGCCGGCGCTACGGGCGAACTGCGTTCCAAAGATCGGCGAGGGCATCTCCCTCCACGCCGGAATGAGGACCAGCAGCGCGGCCGTCGCAAAACAGAGCGCGCCGGCGAGTGCGATCGCGGAGCGGGCGGCTGCATCGTGGTGCAGCGCGACGCCGAACACGTAAAGCAGGACGGTCAGCGCGTACGCCGCAGCCGCGATTCGCCGCCGGTATAACCCGAAGAAATCGAGCAAGAGAACGAATATCGAAGGTACTGCCAGCGTGGCAAGACCGACCAGCACACGATTATTGCCGTGATATTGTGGAATCGGCGTCGCACGGCCGAGACGGAAGCGGCCGCGCAGCTCGTCTGCAATCGCTTTGACCATCTCGACGTTGGTCGCCTCAACCGAAAGATTGCCGTCTGGATGAGTCCACGGACGCAGATAGACGAGCCGCACGTTGCGTTCGCGAACGCCCAGAACGTACCGGCCAACGGCGTCGTCCATCTTGATTTTGTCGAGTTCCGTCTTCGCGATCGCCTGCACGCGAACGGTTCGGCCGGGAAGGAGCCGCGCAAGCATGTCGTTTCCCTTTTGCACTTGTGCGGCATCGTAGGTTTCGATCGAGCCAAAGTTGACGAAGGGATGAAGCTTAAACGCGTTGGCGGCATCTTCTAGGTGGTCCGGATAGCCCAACACTTGATTGCCAAGCCCGAAGAAGATGACGGTCGAAACCTTCGGGTCATATCGAAGGACGTCGGCGAAATACGCGTCGATCTGCGGCGCGCCGAAGCGTTCGTCGTTCTGAAAGCGCGGAACGACGAGCAGACCGAGACGGTGCGCCAACTCGATTTGATCCGTCGGAATGCCGAGCGCGGTCGCGTTGAAATAATCGATTTGCGTCCGGACTTCGATCAGCCACGGACGAACCGGCCGTAGGACGAGTACGCTGCGGGGCGAGAAGTGCAGGGGCAGCACGGTCCGGTATCGCCGGTAGGTCGCGGCATCGGAGACCAACAGATAGACTGCGCCGTTGACGATGCGGTGGCTGCGCACGAGCTGCGCCAGGAGTGGATCGCCGATCGGCGAGATTCGGGCAGCGTTCAGGAGTGCCGCACCGGTCGTTGCGTACGCCTTTCCGTCGGCACCGACGTTGGCTCCGAGCTCTTCGGTGACGGCCAACGACGTAAGCCCGGCACGCCGCAACGCGATGAGAAACGCTGACGGGTTATAGTCGTACGATCGCGCTACCGCATCCAACTCGCTGAAATCCATCGCGAGCTCGACTCGGTTCGCATGCGATTCAACGCGTACCCGGAAGAATGCGACTGCCAGCGACGCAAGCAGACCCAGAACTAAGATCGCCTGCGCGTAACGCGTTTGCGGAGTGAGGAAAAGCACGAAGCGGCTCATTCCCGTTTCGCTCCGAGTGTCCATTCCGGCCGTATTACAGAAGGGCTCGCCGTTGGCGAGCCCTCCTGCCGTCGCGTATACACGGGTTCCCTTTTTGTCGGGCCCGCGCATACCGGGTGTGGGCGACGCTTTTTGGAATGCGCGACGCGCACGCTGCCCACCGGCGAACGCTGCGGCCGCTCGGCTTCAACGGTGCAGCGGCATCCCCTCCATGGCACTACGCCCGCCACGCCGGCTTGCGCCGCTCGAGAAACGCCGTGATGCCTTCAGAAGCATCGGCCTCGAGCGCATTGGACGTCATCACCGCTTTCGTATAGTCGTACGCCCTCGCCTGATCGAGATCGATCTGCGCGTAAAATGCCGCCTTCCCAAGTGCCACGACTTCGCGGCTCGCGGACGCAATACGGCGCGCGAGCTCGACGGTCTGGCCGTGCAGCTCTTCAGGCGCGACGACGCGATTCACTAATCCCCAGAGAAGCGCCGTCGGCGCATCGATCGCCTCTCCGGTCAAAAGCATCTCCATAGCGCGCTTGCGCCCGATGGCGCGCGACAGCGCAACCATCGGGGTGCTGCAAAATAATCCGATGCGCACGCCCGGCGTAGCGAACGTCGCCTGCGTCGACGCGACGGCGAGGTCGCAGGCTGCGACGAGTTGGCATCCGGCCGCCGTCGCGACGTTCGCGACCTCCGCGATCACCGGCTGCGGCACCGTTTGAATCCGCGTCATCAGCTCGACGCACGCATCGAAAATTTCACGATAGCTATCGACGTCGCGGCCG
>JAFAOZ010000157.1 GCA_019247395.1 Vulcanimicrobiota bacterium
TGCCGCGATCGCGCTGCGTCCCGATGCGGCGTATGGGCTCTATCGCATCGGTGACGAGGCCGTTATTGTGGCGGAGGCGCTCGCGCAGAGCGCTCTCGGCGCGAAGTTCGCCGGTGCGACTGCAATCGGCAGCGCGCAGGGCACGCAGCTCGACGATTTGGCGGTTCGCCATCCATTTATGGATCGCGATTCGGTGGTCGTGCTCGCCGATTACGTCGATTTAGAAACGGGCACCGGCGTGGTGCATACCGCGCCGGGGCACGGCGCGGACGATTTCGAGACCGGTCTCAAGTACGGGTTGCCGATTTTCAATCCGGTGGATGCGGCGGGACGCTTCACAACCGAAGCGGGTCCATACGCCGGCAAGCGGATTTGGGAGGCCAACGCGACGATCGTCGAAGACCTGGAGCGCAGCGGTGCCCTTTGGAGCCTGGAGAACTACGAGCACTCCTATCCCCATTGTTGGCGATGCCGCAATCCGGTGATCTTTCGCGCGACGGCGCAGTGGTTTTTGGCGATGGATCAAAATCATCTTCGCCACCATGCGATTGACGCGACCGATGGCGTCGAGTATACGCCGCAATGGGGTCGCGCGCGGCAACGCCAGATGATCGAGACGCATCCGGAATGGTGTCTCTCACGGCAACGCACGTGGGGAACTCCGATCCCGTCGGTCGTCTGTCTCGCTTGCGGCGAGGCGATTCTCGACGCGCGCGTCGCGCGCTTGGCAGCCAAACGGTTTGCCGAAGGCGGCGCAAGCCTCTGGTGGAGCGATCCGGTAGAAACGTATCTGCCGCCAGATTTCGTCTGTCCGAACTGCGGCGAAAAACGATTCGAAAAGGAGAAGAACATCGTCGACATCTGGTTCGAGTCCGGCGTGACGCATCTCGCCGTGCTCGGCCGCGATGGCTTGCCGTGGCCGTCCGATCTCGTTCTCGAAGGCGGCGATCAATTTCGTGGATGGTTCCGCAGTTCGCTCATCACCGCTGCGGCACTCAAAGGACGCGCGCCGTACCGGCGTGTGATGAAGAACGGCTGGGTCAACGACGAGCAGGGGCGCCCCATGTCGAAGTCGCGCGGCACCGGCATCGAGGCCAAGGATGCGATGGCAAAATGGGGTGCCGACGTGCTTCGGCTATGGGCGGCTTCGGTAGAACCCGTCGACGACGTGCGCTTCGGGCCGAACATCGTCGAGCAGGTCGGGCGGGTCTATCGCAATCTTCGCAACCGTATGCGGTTCTTGATTTCGAATCTCTACGACCTCGAGGCGAACGACGTGGTCCCGCGGGATGCGATGGAACCGCTCGATCGTCTCGCCTGCAACGTGGCCGATGCGTTCGTGGCGAGCGTCAAAGCCGCGTACGATCGCTTTGAGATTCACGATGCGTATCTCGAAATCGTCGATTTCGAAAACGGCATCTCCAGCCTCTACTTCGACGCGCTCAAGGATCCGCTCTATTCGCGCGCGGCCGCCGACCCGCGCCGGCGCAGCGCCCAATCGGGGCTGCTCTACGTGCTGCAGCGCTTTCTCGTCGCCGTGGCGCCCGTGCTCTCGTTTACTGCTGAAGAAGCGTGGCAATTTCTTCCGGAGGCTCTGCGCGGCCGCAACGAAAGCGTTTTCGATCTTTCATTCGAAGCGCGCCAACGCGGTGGGTTCGAGAACGACCTTCGGGTGTGGGAGCAGCTGCGGGAGTTGCGCGCGCGCGTTGCCGCGATCGCAAGTCCGCGCGACTTCGAGGCGCAGCTCGTGCTCGAGCTGACGCCATCCGCGTACAAGCGTCTTCATCCCCTCGGCGACAATCTGCGCGAGGCGCTCGTCGTATCGCAGCTTCGGCTCGTGCAGAGCGACCGGGGCGAGACGGAGGGCTCCGCCGGCATCGTCGAGTTCGCGCTGTTGCCCGCGGAGGGCGCGAAGTGTGCGCGCTGCTGGAAGTATCGCGCACTGGGAAACGATCCGGATCACCCGTCTATTTGCGACGATTGCGCGAAGGTCGTTCGCGCCTTGAATCTCCCCCACTGACCGGCTTCGATCGCTTCGCGCGCCTCGCACATCAGTGCGTTGAGCGCGTAGACGTTATGATAGGAGAGCAGCCGCGGTCCGAGCATCTCCTTGGAGCGAAAGCAATGCGCGAGATACGCCCGCGAGTAGGTCGTGCAGGTGGAACAATCGCATGAGGGATCGAGCGGCGTAAAATCCGCAACGAAGCGGGCGTTGAACATATTGAGCTCACCGCCGCGCGTCATCGCGCGTCCGTTTCGGCCGCAGCGCGTCGGATAGACGGAATCGAAGCAGTCGACGCCGGCGTCGATTGCGGCGACGCAGTCGCGCATCGTGCCGACACCCATCAGATAGCGCGGCTTCTCCACCGGCAGTAGCGCCGCCGTCCGGCGTGTCGTCGCGTACATCTCGTCACGCGTCTCTCCGACGGAGAGTCCGCCGATCGCGTAGCCGGGAAAGTCGAGCTCGACGACTTCACGCGCGCTGCGCGCACGCAGCTCGAGGTCGAGCCCGCCCTGCACGATTGCAAAAAACTTCGTCTGCGGGCGTGCCGGCACGGCGGCCGCGCGGCGAGCCCACGCGGTGGTTAAACGCACTGCTCTTTCGAGCTGCTCGGACGACGCGGGCAGCTTGACGCACACGTCGAGCACCATCGCGACGTCGCTGCCGATGCGCTGTTGAAACTCCGCGACGTTTTCAGGCGTAAAGCGGTGCTCGCTGCCGTCGAGATGCGACGCAAACGTGACGCCGTCGTCGTCGAGGCGACGGCGACTCTCGAGGCTGAAGACTTGAAAGCCGCCCGAATCGGTTAAAATCGGACGATCCCAGGCCATGAAGCGATGGATGCCGCCCGCCGCTTCGATCGTGTCTAAGCCGGGCCGCAGCCAGAGATGATACGTGTTCGCCAGCACGATCTGCGCCTGCGCCGCGAGCAGCTCCGCCGGAGTGAGCGCCTTGACCGCGGCGGCCGTACCGACCGGCATAAAGCAGGGCGTTTCAACCGTGCCGTGCGCGAGCTGCATCCGTCCTCTCCGCGCACCCGCATCCTGCGCGATCAGTGTAAACACTTAATCGTTGCCGGAGACGATTGCCAGGGCGCGTTCGTAGGCCGGCGGCGGGGGCGCTTCGAATTCGAGCGGCAGACCGGTCGCGGGATGGCGAAACGAGAGCCGCCACGCGTGTAGCGCTTGCCCGGGCTGATCGATGCGCGGGTCGCGCTTTCCATAGATGGGATCGTTGAGGATCGGATATCCCGCCGCGGCAAGGTGCACGCGTATTTGATGCGTCCGCCCGGTCTCCAGGCGAAACGTTAACTCCGCGTGTTTTGGAAATGATCGGCGCAGCTCGTAATGCGTCACGGCCGGCTTTCCGTCGCTGACGATTGCAAATTTCAAACGGTTGCGCGGATCGCGCCCGATCGGCCCTTCGATCGTGCCGCGCGTGTGCGGAACGCCGCAGACCAGGCCGAGATACTCCCGTGCGATGCGGCGATGCTTCATAGCCGCACCCAGCCGCCGCAGGCTCTGCTCGTGCTTGGCGACGACCAGTAGCCCCGACGTGTCGCGATCCAGGCGGTGAACGAGTCCGGGACGCAGCGCGTCGCCGGGCAGCGCGCCGGCGTGTGCGAGTACGGCGTTGACGAGTGTTCCGCTCGTCACGCCGTGCGCGGGATGCGTCACCATGCCGGCGGGTTTGTTGACGACGATCAGGTCGTCGTCTTCATACACAACGTCGAGCGCGAGGCGTTCCGGTTCGGCAGTGAGCGCGGCGCGCGGCGCGACGGAGAACTCCAGCACGTCGCCCGCCTCCAGCGCGAGGCTCGGTTTTGCTGGTATACCGTTGACGAGAACGCCGCCTTGCTTCGCGCTCTGCGCGGCCGCCGATCGCGAAGCGCCCGACAGGGCGGCGACGATGACGTCGGTGCGCTCTCCCGCCTGCTCAGCGCTGACGACGTGTAACAAGGCTCGAGAGCAAGAGCAGCCCGACGCCGATGGTGATGCACGAATCTCCGACGTTGAAGATGTTCGGCCAAATACGATAGAAGTCGATGAAGTCGATAACGTATCCATAATGAACGCGATCGACGATATTGCCGATCGCCCCGCCCACGATCATTCCGAACGCGATGCGGACCGTCAGCGACCGTGCCGCGGCGTCGCGAAAGCTGAACCAAAAGAGCACCAGCACGACGATCGCCATCGCGATCAGGAGCACGGCGTTGTTGCCGAAAAGTCCGAACGCTCCGTGCACGTTGCGTTCGTACGTCCACTTCAAGAAGTGGGGAATGAAGTAGCGGCTCTCGCCGGGCAAGAAATACTTTGCGACGAGATTCTTCGTATATTGATCGGCCCAGAACACCGCGACCGCAACGGCCGCGATGGTCAGGGTGCTCGTTAGGCTAGAGACTCGGTTGCGGGACAAACTGATAGAACCATCCGGCGACGTTGAGGAACGCGTCATTCACTAATACCAATCCGACAGCGATGAGAAAAACGCCGGCGCCGAACTCGATTGCGCGCAGCGACGGCTTGATGCGGTGTAACAGAGGCAAGACGATGCCGATCGCGCCCGCGGCAGCGAGAAACGGCACGGCGAGACCAAGCGAGTAAAATGCCAGCAGCACCGCGGCTTGCGTGCTGTGCTGCTGCGATGCGATTGCCAGAATGCCGGCGAGAATCGGGCCGATGCATGGCGACCAGCCGGCGGCGAATGCCATGCCGACGAGGCCCGACGTCCAAAACGTTGCGCGATCTCTACTGACGTGAAACCGCTTGTCCATCATGAGCAGCGGAATACGGATCATTCCCATCATCTGCAAGCCGAGTAGTACGACGATGACCCCGCCGATCTGAGCAATCAAGCTTCGGTTCGCATTGAGCGTGCCGCCGATGGCGCTTGCGCTCAAGCCGAGTGCGATGAAAATAAGGCTGAAACCGAGCACGAAGGCAACGGCGTGCGCCAGCGTTTGAACGCGTGCTTGTGCTGCCGTTTCGGCCTTGAGATCCTCGACGCTTTCGCCGGTAAGCAGCGAGAGATACGCCGGGACCAGCGGCAAGACGCACGGCGATACGAAGGAAACGAGGCCCGCGAGGAAGGCGATGCCGGCGGTAATATGCGTCGTCGCGCTCATGCGACGCTAGGAGTTTGTCAGACCTGGGCACATTTCCGTCTTTGGCCCCCTTTTGTCCGAATAGGACTTTGTCGGCCTCCAGCGCACTTCTGATGAGCAATGCAGCACTGGTTTACATATCCGACAAATATCGACCCGGTCGCAATCCACTTCGGGCGCTACGGCATCCATTGGTACGGTATCGCGTATCTGGTTGCGTTCGTCTGCGTCTACCTTTGGATGAGCCGTCCGGCCGGACGCCGCCGGCTCGGTCTGACTCGCGAGCAAATCCAGGATTTTCTTTTTTACGCGCTGGTCGGCGTGCTCGTCGGCGGGCGAACGTTTTTCGTCATCAACGACATGATCAGCATGCACGACGCGTCGTTTTATCTCTCCAACCCGATCAATTTCGTGGCCGTTTGGAACGGGGGCATGGCATTCCACGGCGGCTTGATCGGCGTGCTCGTCGCAATCTGGCTTTTCATTCGCAAACACCCCGGCCTGAAATATACCGTCGTCGGCGACGAGGTGGTGATGATGCTGCCCGTCGGCATTACGCTGGTGCGCATCGTCAACTTCATCAACGACGAGCTTTGGGGCGACGTCTGCAATCCCGACCGGCCGTGGTGTTTGATTTTCCCGACGGCGCCCGCCGTCAACGGCATCCCTGCGTACCGTCATCCGTCGCAGATTTACGAAGCGATTCTCGACATCTTGACGCTGCCGATCCTCTTGATCGTCTACCGCCTCAAGCCCAAAGACGGCGTCGTGGCATGGACCTGGTTCACGCTCTACGGCATTACGCGGACGATCGCCGAAATGTGGCGGCAGACGGCGTTCAGCGCGATGGGTCTGACGGGCGGGCAACTCTACGCCATCCCGATGATCGTCGGCGGCATAATCGGCATCGTCTACTGCGCGACGCGGCCCGGACCGCGGACTGAGGTGGGACCCGTCTCGCCACAACCGGCGCGAGGGTGAGCGAAGGCGTCGCGCAGCGCTATGTGGCGCTGCGGCGCGCCATCGACGACGAGGCGCGCAGCTGCGGTCGCGATCCGGCCGCGATTACGCTCGTCGGAATCTCCAAAGGCCAGCGAGCCGAGACGATCGTCGCGGCCATCGACGCCGGCTTGGGCGACATCGGCGAGAGCTACCTTCAGGAGGCGCGTGTGAAGATACCGTCGCTGCCGGCCGTGCGAAAACACTTCGTCGGCCACCTCCAGACGAACAAAGTCAAGGCCGTCGCCGCGCAGTTCGACGTCGTGCAGAGTGTCGATCGCGCGGCGGTGGGCGCTGCGCTGTCGAGAGCTGCCGTAGCCGCCGGTAAAACGCTGCCGGTCCTGCTCCAGCTCAACATCTCCCCGGCGGAGCGCTTTGGATGTCCGCCCGGCGAGGCGCAAGAGCTTGCCGAAGTGCTCCAGGGCCAGCCGGGCTTACGACTCGAAGGCGTGATGGCTATCGGACCGCTGAGCTTGGATCGCGATGAAATCTTGCGTGCATTCGAGCTGGCTGCCAAGACGTTGGCCCGCATAGGTGGAAGTACGCTCTCCGTCGGCATGTCGGGAGATTGGCGCGAAGCGTTGCGGGCGGGCTCCACAATGTTGCGCATCGGCGAAGCGCTCTTCGGTCCTCGTGCGGCAAAGGAGGTTGCGCGATGAGTGTGTTCAGCAAGATCGGATCGTTCTTTTCGATCCGCGACGACGAGGAAGAGTTTTACGATGAAGAGAGCGGCTCGGCGCGCGTCGTGCCGCTTTCGGCGGCGGGCCGGCGCGGCAACAATCAAGTGAGCGTCTATTCGCCGCGTAGTTATCAAGACGTCGTGGAGATTGCCGATTCGCTTCGGAACCGCCAAGTCGTCATTATTAACCTGCAGAATGCAGACCGGTCGCTGCTCCAGCGCGTCGTTGATTTTATGTCCGGCGTCGCTTATACGATCGACGGCAAGATTCAGAAGCTCGCGGAGTCAATCTATCTGGTCGTTCCGGCCGGTATCGTCGTGAACGCAGCGGGTCTGCGCGACTCGATGGTGGCCGACGGTACCTTCGATTTCATGGCGAACCGTACGTAGGAAAGATGATGAACAAGATTACTCCGGTCGATATTCAGCACAAGAGCTTCAAAAAGGCGCTTCAGGGGTACGACCGCGCGGACGTCGACGGATTTCTCGATGAAGTCATCGAGACGCTCGAGGACGAGGCGCAGCAGCGTGCGGCACTCGAGGCGGAAATTGCCGACCTCAAGGAACGCATCAGTCACTTCAAGGCGATGGAGGAATCGCTGCAAAATACGCTCGTGCTCGCACAACGCACCGCGGACGAAGTGAAGGCGTCGGCCCACAAAGAAGCGGACTTGATCCGCGAACAGGCGCGCATGGCTGGGGAGCGTGAAATCGCCGGCTATAACGATGCCATCGCCGACGTGCGCCGCGAGCACCAGCGCGCCGTCGAGGCGGCGGAAAAGGCGCGCAGCGAACTGCGCAGCCTGCTGATGACGCACTTGGCGCTGCTGGAGCGCGGTGACGTCGCAAAAGTTAACGGAGAGCTGCCGGGAGCACCGGCACAAAACGTCGTGCCCGAACCGGAACCGGTCAAAGAGAAGCCGCCCAAAAAAGAAGACACGACTCGCATCACGGTTTACTGATCTCAGCAGTGTCATCCTGACTGCCGTGGAAGGGCGCGTCGCCGTTCTGCCGGGGGACGGCATCGGTCCCGAAGTGACGCGTGCGGCGGTCCGGGTTCTTGCGCGCGTGCGGCCCGATATCGAGTGCGTCGAGTCCGACGTCGGCGGAGCCGCGCTTGCACGCGGTCTGCCGGCGCTTCCGCCGCAAACACGCGAACTCTGCGACGCTAGTGCGGCTATTCTTTTCGGCAGCGTCGGGCTTCCGCAGTACGACGGAAAGCCGTTGGCGGAGCGTCCGGAGTATGCGCTATTCCTGTTGCGCCGCGATTACGAGCTGTATGCCAATTTGCGTCCCGTTCGTGTCTTTGCGGGCTTGGAGAACGCCTCGCCACTCAAGCCCGAGTTTGTTGCGGGGCTCGATTTAATCATCGTGCGGGAGCTCACCGGCGGTATCTATTATGGCGAGCCGAAGGAGCAGCGCTGCGTAGAGGGAGTGGACGAGGCGGTCGATACGATGATCTACCGTGCGCCGGAGGTCGAACGCATCGCTCGCATAGCGTTCGAGCTCGCCCGTAGCCGTCGCAATCATCTCACGTCGGTCGATAAGCAGAACATACTTGAGACGTCGCGGCTTTGGCGGCGCATCGTGAACGACGTTGCGCGCGAGTACCCAGGCGTTGCAGTCGAACATTTGCTCGTGGACACGGCCGCGATGCAGCTCGTGCAGCGCCCCGGCGAGTTCGACGTCATCGTTACCGAGAATATGTTCGGCGACATCCTCTCCGACGAGGCGGCCATATTAACCGGTTCGATCGGAACGCTGCCCAGCGCCAGCCTCGGCACTAAAGGTTCGCCGGGGTACCGCTTCGGTCTGTACGAGCCGATCGGCGGCACCGCACCGGCGCTGGCCGGTAAGAACGAAGCAAATCCGACGGCGTCGATCCTCTCCGCAGCGATGCTGCTTCGCCACTCATTCAACGACGATGCGCATGCGTCACGCATCGAGCAC
>JAFAOZ010000262.1 GCA_019247395.1 Vulcanimicrobiota bacterium
TAAATTTAAACTCACGCGCAGTCCCCGTGCGATGGCCAACCGGACCGAGTCGAAGACATCGTCGAGATCGTAGCCCACCGGACGATAATACGCCGCGTATACCCGCGGACGGAAGGAGTTTAAGCTGATTCGCACCGCGTCGAGACCGGCGTCGATGCAGCGCTTCAAGGCGTTCGGCTGACTTCCGTTAGTATTCAGGTTGATCGTGCCGTGGGCCATCCGCGATCGAATCGCATCGATGGCGCGCGCGATCGTGATCGAGCGCAGCAACGGCTCGCCTTCGCAGCCCTGTCCGAAGGAGACGATGCCGTCTTCAACGCGTTCCAAGTGATGAATCGCTACCGCGGCGAGTTCGGCGGCTGCCGTTTCCTCAGCGATTCGCGCTTGCGGTGAAGGAATGCCGGCATCGGCCTCCTGCTCGGAGATGCACCCGATACAGCGCGCGTTGCACTTTGGCGAAACCGGCAATGCGGCTTCGCCGCATTCGAGAAAAACGTTTTGCGCGGTAAAACATCCGTATTCGAGCGAGCAGAGTGCCACTTGACGCAGAATGCGATTTGCAGGCTCGCGCGCGAGCCGTTGTTCCACGGTTGATTCGAGCTCGCCGGGCGCAAAGGCGCGGGGCTGCCAAACTTCACTTTCGTCGGTACGCATCGCGGCGACGTGCAGCCGGTCGCCGATCGCACACGCGAACGTATAGCCGAAGAGCGGCAGCGGCGGCGCGTCCCGCCGCGCGGCATACGCCGGCAGCAAGAGTCGCGTATACCCGGCCGGCAACGCGACCGCGAGCACGTTGCGACCTCCGATCGGTCCGATCGAGGTCAGCGGCATACGGCCCGGCAGAACGTATTCGATCGTTCCGGCCGGTGCGGGAATCAGCTCGCCGGGCGTTGGCTCACGGACTATGCCGCCGTCCGCAAACGGCGCGATCTCCGAATCGAACGAGATTCCGCCGCGGTCGTCGCAGGAAGCCAACCGCACTGCATTTTGCTCAACGAAATGCGGCGTCGCCAACGTTCACCTGCGTATCGAACACGCGTACCGCCGGTCCGGTAAGATACGCCTCGCCCTCGCCGTCCCACTCGACGGTAAGCCGGCCTCCCGGCACGATCACCTCGAGCGGCGAGACGGACAAGCCACGGCCGATGGCAACTGCGGCGGCCGCGACCGCACCCGTTCCGCAGGCTTGGGTGAGTCCGACGCCGCGCTCCCAGTTACGGACGCTAACCGCGCCGGCGTTTCGCACGGCAACGACGTGAACGTTCGTGCCGGACGGAAACTGGGGATCCTTTTGTAACGTTCGTGCCGTCGCCTCGAGCTCGATTGCACCGAGATCGTCGCGCACGAGCACGACGTGCGGATTCCCGAGGTCGACGTACGCTTCGGTATTCCCGTTGACGATCACCGGCACGACGCGTGGCCGGCCCATCGCAACGCGAACCAAATATTCGGGCTCGCGTGCACGCAGCTCCGTACGTACCAAGCCGGCGCGGGTTTCAAAAGTTACCCGCTCTCCCTCGCCTGCCTCCTCGAGCCAGCGTGCCGCGCAGCGTACGCCGTTTCCGCACATCTCGGCTTCGCTTCCGTCGGCATTGATAATGCGCATGCGAACGTCGGCAACGGTCGACGGTTCGAGCAGGATGAGACCGTCCGCGCCGATTCCCGCACGGCGGTCGCAGATCCACCGTGCGAACGACGACGCATCGGAAAGCGGTTGCGCCCTCGCATCGCCGACGACGAAATCGTTGCGCGCGCCGTGCATTTTCGTGAGCCGCATCACACCGCGCGCTTCGAAGACCAGCCGAGCTTTTCCCGTACTACCGAGCGCACCGCTTCTGCAGGCAGCCATAGCGTCGAAGGCTCGCCGCGAAACCACGCGCGCTGACGGCGTGCGTACCGCCGCGTCGCACGAGTCAACGACGAGCGAAGCTCCGCCAACGTACTCCAGCCGCGAAGATACGCGTGTGCCTGCGGGTAGCCGACCGCGCTGGCAGCAACTACTCCGTCGCCGATTCGTTCGGCTTCTTCGATAAGGCCGTCATCCAGCATGCGCGCGGTACGGCGCTCGATTCGCTCGTCGAGCGTAGCACGGTCCACGTCGAGAAAAACCAGCTCGTAACGGAAACCTTCGCTTGACAGCGTGCGTGTGGCAGCGTCGCGCACGAGCGCGGCGGGGGCGAGTGCGATTTCGAGTGCGCGAAGGACGCGGTACGTGTCGTTTTTTTCGAGCGCCCCAGCGCGCGCGGCATCGCGGCACCCAAGCCATTCGTGAAGAAATTCGGATGGATGCAGGAGTGCTTCGCGTGCGAGCCGGTTGCGCAGCGGTTCGTCGTACTGCGGCGCCAACGCGACGCCTCCCATGAGTGCCCGAATGTAAAAACCGGTGCCGCCGGCAACGATAGCGCGCTTACCTCGCGCGCGAATGGCGATCAATGCGGCAATCGCATCCTCCGCATATTGCGCGGCCGAGTAGCGCCGTCGGGGATCGAGGAAGCCGATCAAATGATGCGGCACCTCAGCCTGTTGCCGGACCGATGGCGAAGCCGTTCCGATCGGCATTCCGGCGTAAATCTGCCGCGAGTCGGCACCGACGACTTCCGCATCGAACTCGCGCGCCAATTGGATTGCGAGCTCCGTCTTGCCGCTCGCCGTCGGTCCGGCGATAATCAGGACGGCCGAATCGTCAGACACGCTTGAACATGCGCGCGATTTCTTGGGGCCCGAGCCGAACCATCGTCGGCCGTCCGTGCGGACAATGCATCGGGTTGTCGCACTTCTGCAGCCGCTGCACGAGCGTGCGCATCTCATCAACCTCGAGCCGCTCGCCCGCTACGGTGACGGAATGACATGCGAGCGATGCCCAGACCCGTTCACGCACGTCGCGCTGCTTCGGCTCCTCGCTGAGATCTTCGATAAAGCCTGCGAGGTCGAATCGGCGTGCCCCGTATCCAAATGGAGTCGCGACGATACGGTACGTCCGTTCACCGAAGGGCTCGATCTCCAAGCCGCCTTCGCGCAAGAGCTCGAGCGAGCGATCCAGCACCGCGCTTTGCGCAGCGTCGAGCTCGACGATCTGCGGCATCAGTAGCGGCTCGCGCGATGCCTGCCCGCGCGCGACGGACGCGATGCTTTCGTATGCCACGCGTTCGTGCGCCGCATGCTGGTCGATCAAAACGAGTGCTTCGTCGTCGGCTGCGAGCAAGAAGGTTCGGTCGATCTGCGTCAGCGCGCGTAAGCCGCCGCCGTTCTCTTCGGCCCGCACCGGGCCGTCGAAGAGCGCGAGTGAGTCCGGCGAAAACGATACGCCGGGCATTGCAAAGGTCTCGGCGTGATCGCGAGCGGTTTCCTTCGCGCGTCCCGTCAGCGTTGCGGCGATCGAACGGCGCACGGCATCGAAGATCTGATTTGCGAACCGTAACCGTACTTCGCTCTTCGTCGGATGGACGTTCGGATCGACGTGGTCGGGAGGAAGTTCGAGAAAAATAACGCCGTATGGATGGCGGCCGATCATTGCGAACGTTGCGTAGCCGCTGGTCCACGCGCCCGACAAAAGCGCGCTGCGCACGAGCCGGCCGTTGACGAAGAGCAGTTGCATTCGGCGGTCGGGGCGGTCGTGTCCGGGCGCGCTTATGTAGCCGCGCAATCCGCCGCCGAGCGTACCGGCCGCGTCCGTCGCGAGCGGAATGAGAGCGCTTGCCGCATCGCGCCCGAAGACCATCCCCAGGCGCTCCCGCTCGCTCGCGCTGGGCGGCATGGTCCAAACCTCTTTTCCGTCGTGGCGCAGCGCAAAGGCGCGGTCGGGATAAGCGAGGGCGAAACTCGAGAGCCACGAGGAAATCCGGTTGAGTTCCGCGCTCGGCGTTCGGAGATACTCGCGACGCACCGGCACGTTCTCGAAAAGCGCGACCACGCTGACCGATGTGCCTTCCGGCGCGGCGACCGGTTCGGCAATGCCGACCTCTTCGCCGTGCGCAACGACGCGCGTCCCCACCACGCCCCCCGGCGTCCTCGACACGATCTCCGTGCGCGCGACCGCTGCAACCGAAGCCAAGCCTTCACCCCGAAAACCCAGTGTTGCGATCGACGCCAAATCGCCGGCTGCAAGCAGCTTGCTCGTCGTATAACGCCTCAGTGCAAGCGGCAACTCTGAAGGCTCGATGCCGAATCCGTCGTCGACGACCTCGATAAGGTCGAGGCCGCCGCGCTCGAGGTTGACCGTGATGCGAGTCGCGCCGGCGTCCACGGAATTCTCCACGAGTTCTTTAACGACTGAGGCCGGACGCTCGATGATTTCACCGGCGGCGATCTGACCGATCGTCACCGCGTCGAGCTCGCGGATGATGGGCACGAATACTTCACTTCGCGCCTCAGGGTTGACAATGCCTAGCCCTGGAGTATCCTGGATGAGGATTCCTCGTTAGGTGAGGCGTCTGCACGAAGAGATGCCGCTGCCCGGAAAGGTCGAGAGACCCCAACGGGTGACCAGATCCCGCCGAATCAAGGCGGAATCTAACGCGGCCGCCCCTCGCGGGGATAGGTTGTGCAGTGCTAAAGCTCGACTCTGAGGGAGATGGCGCGTCCTACAGCCTGTCGAAGGGCGTGCGTGATTTCTCGAAACTGTCGGCCTGCGGGGAGCAACGACAGTTTTTTATTTTGGAAAGGGGGTGATGTCCAGCCATGGACGACGGACCAGGTCATAGATGCAAGTATTTCGGCCGCTCGTTCGGCGCGGCAAACCGTTAACGATAGGAGGTATGTGTCATGAAGAAAATTCTGCTCTTTTTGCTCGAAGCCGGGCATAAGGTTTTTCGACCGGCGAACGCGATCGTTCACGACGATACGCTGCGCGCAAACCAGGGTCAGGATCGCGGCCCTGCATTCAGCTTTTGGCGAGCTCTCGTCAGCTAACGTCGGCAAAGGCGCTTAGACGTGCTGCTCGCGGTTCTACTGCTTGCTTCGGTTCAAACGGCGGCAGGGCTCACGCCCTCGCCGTCGCCTTCTCCCGTTGCCACGCCATCGGTTGCAATTAAAGTGAGCGGCTCGAACGTCCTCATCGATCAAGCGACCGGCGGCCCCGGCACGACGCCGCCGGAGGCGCGCGAGTTCGCACGTGGCTCGCCGATCTCCCCAATGTCGCCCTACGATTGGCTCTCCAGCGCACCGCTGGTGCCCGGCGTCGCCGGCATCGCGCAATACGAAGTTACGGGCACGTACCACGGCTCGGGCTTCGACTTTGCGGCCACGTTTGGACTCGGCGGCCTCACCGGCAGCACCACCAATGCACTCTATTGGGGAGAGCCGCTTATTGCGAATCTCAACGCCCACGCGCTGTCGCGCGTCGTGCCCTATGCCATCGTCTTCCCGACCCATGCGGGACAGGACGACGCTACGGTCGGGAATGCGGCGTTGCTCGACGCATCCATCGCCGCTCCGAATGGTGCCTGGAAAGTACAAGGCGGATACTTCAATTTAGCTCAGACGGATCGTTTCGTCTTTGCGCCGCCGGCCGTCACGTCCGTACTGCCGTCGCTCGGTCCGCAGACAGCGGAAACGCTTGGCGCCGGCCTTCCCGCGATCGACACATGGCAAGCCGCCCCGGCGACGCTTCCGCTGCTCGGCGCGGACGGCGTCTATCATCAAGGCGATGCAACCTTGGAACTCAGCGATGCGCTGCTCCCGTCACCGGCGGGGACGAATGTGCGCATGGCGATGGGCTCGTTCGTACTCGATCGCGGCGACAATGGGCGCTTCTCACTGCAGCTCGGACATTTTTGGACGGCCGGC
>JAFAOZ010000163.1 GCA_019247395.1 Vulcanimicrobiota bacterium
AATCTCGTCGCGCACAAACCGCGCGATCGTCGAGCTTTTCGAATAGTCGAGCACGACGCACGGCCGATCGTCGGTCAAGCTCGGGCCGATATAGACGTGCGCAGCGATTGCCTCAATGCGAAAGGGCGTGATGCGGTTGACGAGCCGCCCACGCGCGGCGTCGAATATCTTGCCCTGCCAGCCGACGAGATTCGTCCACGCCGCAAAGGGGGCATTCAACCACGTTCCTGGCGCGACGAGCGCGAGGCCCCGCGCCGGCCCGTCGGGTATTGGACCCGCCGGGCTTGACGCATAGAGCGCGACGAGCTCTCGAGAGCTCATCGCGAGTAAGTGGGCGTCGTCTATGCGGGCGCGCCCTCCTTGACGGCCGAGCGCAGCATCGTGCGCAGCTCCGGCGAGTCATCGTGCCTGTGCACGGAAATTGCGTGCTGCGCGGCCGCTTCGACGACCTCGTCGTCGCTGTCGGCGGAAATCGCGATCGTGCACTTCATTTCGCTGGGATACTCGCGGCAATCGATGAATTTGCGAGCCATGGCATCCTCCTTACGCACCGGTCGAGCCGGTCCACGCGCCTTCAGCGCGGAGCCATTCCCGCCCTAGGCGAAGTGCCGTGGTGTGTTTGAAAATGAGGATCCGGCGAAACGCGCCGCGGGCTATGCCGCCGTCGAGCGGTTCGTGCGCGACGGCATGTGCGTCGGGCTCGGCACCGGCTCTACGGCCTACTGGGCAATCGAACGCGTCGGTGCACGGATCGCGGCGGGAGAACGCATCACGGCGGTTCCCACCTCGAGTGAAACCGAAACGTTGTGCCGCAAGCTTGCAATACCGCTCGCGCAGCTTTTGGAGCATCCGATGCAGGTGGCGATCGACGGCGCGGACGAGGTCGCGCCGGATTGGTCGCTCATAAAAGGCGGCGGCGGCGCCCTCTTTCGTGAGAAAGCTGTCGCGCTCGCGTGCGAACGATACATCGTCATCGTGACGGAGCCGAAACTCGTTCCGGCTTTAGGCCGCTTCCCGTTGCCGCTCGAGGTCGTTCCGTTCGCCGCCCCATATGTGCGGCGCGAGTTCGCGCAGCGTTTCGGAAACGTCGAGGTCGTTCGCCGCGGCACCGAACTCCAGCCGTTCGTCACGGACAACGGCAACTGGATCTTCGATGCGCACTTCGGCCGCATCGACGATCCGCCGGCGCTGGACGCCGCCTTGCGCGAAATCCACGGCGTCGTCGCGAGCGGACTCTTCTATGGAATGGTCGACGAGGTGCTCGTCGGCGAAGCGAACGGAACGGCCCGTTCGCTCGCGATTACGCCTCGAACGACGCGATCTCGTTGAGGTCGCGCAAGCACGTCCACCACCGCGCGCCGTCGAAGGCCAACGAACGCGCTTCGTCGGGCAATGCGCCGATCGGTTCGAAGGGCGGCCGGTCTTGCGTGACGTCGAGCGTACCGAACTGCAAATGCTCGAGCTCGTGGTCGCCGGAGATCATGTAGAAACGCTCGTGGCGGCCGAAGCCGAAACCGCCGCACCGCGTCGGCAACGCGATCTCGCGCCGAACGGCAATGTCGTTTTCCATGACCAAGATACGGCGATTCGTCATTTGCCCGAGATACAGCGTCGATTCGTCGGCCGCCATGAAGGAGCCGGTGAGATCGGGGCACGGCGTCTTGCTATCGAGATCGAAACCCTGCATCGGATCGAGCCGATAGAGATACCGGTCGTCGTCCTCGCCGTGCGCCACGACGACGCGCAGTGAGTCGCCCTCGGCGGTGATGCCGTAAGGGCGGCCGGGCGCTTCGATCTCGTCGCGCACCTCCCAGCTCTCAGGATCGATCGAATAGATTCGGTCGGTCTCCCACGATCCGATCCAAAGCAAGCCGTGGGCGTGCGCGAGCGGATGCGGACGCGGCGCCGGCGATGGCCGGCGATTCAGTTCTAGAGTCGTTTGCATGCTCGTCAAGAAGGCGTGCAGACCGACGAAGGTTGCGGCACCAATCGCTGTAACTCGAATCGGCATGAAGCATCTGCGCCTCGTTCTCATCGCGGTTACGGCCGCGACGTTTTTTGCCGCCTGCGCCGGGCGCGGCGTCACACCGGTTATGCCCAGCACTGCAGTCAGCGGTGCTTCAAGTGTCGCCGTCAACGCGAAGTCGTCGTATAAACTGCTCTACAGCTTCAAAGGCTCGCCCGACGGCGCTAGCCCGCTGAGCGGCTTGGTGAGCTTCAATGGTACGCTCTACGGCACCACGCTGAACGGTTCGAGCAACTACTGCGCCATGAGTTGCGGCAGCAACGGATGCTATCTCGG
>JAFAOZ010000182.1 GCA_019247395.1 Vulcanimicrobiota bacterium
CGCGAACGCCGAGCGCCGAAGCGACGACGCCGACAACCGATTCACCGGTCGCCATTGCAAGAGGGATGAAGCGAACGCCGCTCCCGTTCTGCGCAGCTGCAACCCGCAGGGCAAGCTGAGTCTTGCCAATGCCGCCCGTACCCGTTAGCGTGACCAGCCGGTGGTCGCCGAGCAGCGACGAGATTTCACCGAGCTCGACCTCACGTCCAACGAAGCTCGTGAGCGGCAGGGGAAGCTCTGCAGATTCGTCGGCCCCGGTTTCGCCCATCCGGCCGAGCCGCCGCGTTCGAGTGCGATCGGCAGCTGCTTCGAATTCGCGCCGCTGCTCGCCCTCGAGTGCCAGCGCGGCCACGAGAAGCGCTACCGTCTCGCGCTGCGGGCTTCGCCGATGACCGCGCTCGAGCGCGCTCACGCCGTCGGTGCTCATGCGAGCCCGCTCCGCGAGCACTTCTTGCGAGAGACCCGCAGTCAGCCGGTATTCTTTGAGGAGCGCTCCAAACGGCGGGATGCCCGAAGGCGTCCCCTCATCCCCCATAATTTGGCTTTCAACTGTCGGGGGCACTTGTCCGGCTGTCGGTTACTTGCGTTGCCGCGCTCGACCATGATGAGTTCATGGAGCAATATACGTTTCTCGAGCGAGCCATCGAGCAGTACGGCCGTGCAACATATAAATTTGCTTACGGGTTGACGGGGAACGATGCCGACGCGAGCGATCTCACGCAGGAGGCATTCATTCGAGTTCTTCGGGCGTGGCAAAGCTTTAAACCCGGGACGTCGTTTCTCTCTTGGATGTACAAGATCGAAACGAACCTTTATCGGGACGAGCTTCGGCGACGGAAGGGGCGTTTCTATCACGGTGCGATTCCGGAGCGATCGGTCGCGCCGATCGATGAGTACGTCGAAGCGCATCTGAGCGAACCTGTGTCCAAAGCGCTTTCCGGCCTGACGCACGTACAACGAAAGGTCGTCCTGTTGGCCGATGTTGACGGCTACAGCTATCGCGAGATCGGTGAGATCGTCGGATGTACGGTTGGCACCGTTCGCTCGCGGCTTCACCGTGCTCGAAGCCGGCTACGCAAGCTCCTCCGCTGCAATCCTATCGATCGCTAAACCGCGGCAGCACTTTGGAGTGCGAGGCCGGCAAAATCGTCTTGTACGGGGATCGTGCCGTTCTCCGTAATCGACGTGATCAAGGCCGCGATGCGCCGGGAGCTGCGGCGTGGCGCGACCATCTCTTGATTGTGACGGATCTCAGCTAGTCGGTCCGGGGCGCCGATGAGGGATCGTACCGCCGTGACGACGCGCGACGCACCCTGCAGTGCGATTAATCCCAAACCGTTGTGCCGGACGAAGTCGACGTTGCCGCGTTCTTGCCCGGGGACGAAGTCGTAAACGACGACCGGGAGCTGAGCGGCATTGGCCTCGGCGAGCGTTCCCGGCCCGGCTTTGGTCACGAGCAGATCGACGGCGCGGAAATACTCGGGAATCTCGTCGGTGAAGCCGAGCACGTGCATCGGCGTCGGCAGCGATGCCGCGAGCTCGCCGAGTTTCTGTTCGAGCGGTTCGTTCCGCCCGCATACAACGACAAGCTCGATCGGGAGTCGAGCCTTTGCGAGCGCCAACGCGGTTGACAACAATTTGCCGCCGCCCTCGCCGCCCGCCATGAGCATGACGACCGGCGTTTCAAACGGGAGGTGCAGCTGCGCGCGCAGCTCCGCTTTGCTGCCCGTGACGTCGTCGAACTTCGGATGGATCGGATGGCCGAGCAGCCGCAGCCGCGACGGCGAAACGCCGCGCGAGAGCGCGCGCTGATAAACTTCGCGCGCAGGAACGACGACGGCATCGGCGTCGGGTACGAGCCAGGATTCGTGTACTTTGCCGAGATCGGTGATGACCGTCACGACCGGCACGTGATGCATCTGCGCGTCGTCCCGGGCGCGCAGCGCTGCGTGATTGAGCAGCGGATGAATCGAGACGATGACGTCCGGCCGATAGTCGATGAAGAGATCGCGCAACCGCTCGCGGTAGAGCGGTTCGCAGAAGCGCACCAGCGCCTTATACCGCCGGCGGCCGTTCGTCGCGTGGTAGAGAGCGCCGTACACCGGCGGCGCGTATCGCAACGCCATGCTGTAGCCCAGCCCCAATTGCGTCAGCGGAAAGGAGCAGTGGGCGGCGACGTCTTCAATGCGATGCTCGTAGGTGAAGGGCGACTTCGTCTCGTCCAGGGCAGCCGCGATAGCGTTAGCGGCGCTGCGGTGGCCGCCGCCCGTGTCTGAAATCAAAAGAAGCGCCCGTTTGGTCATTCGTACTCCCGATTAGGCTCTAGCAGGCACCCTCCTGGTCGCTCGCCTGCAAGCATTACGCGCTCGGCGGCTGGTCGGAGCAAGCCTCGCCATCAGCGCTCGAGCCGGCGCGTCGTAGAAGCGGAAGATGTCGCCAAACTCGATATCGGGATTTCGGTGATGCCCATCGTGGTCCTCGGGAAGCACGATTGCCAACGGGCGGAGAAGCCGGCGAAGCCACTCCGGCGTCTGCCAACCGAGTTGGCTCGTGTGGCGCCACCACACGTGCAGCTGACCGAGCGTGAGACCCGCGACCGCGCCGGGCCACGAGATACTCCAAAGCAGCGCGGCGACCGCGAGGTACGGCATGGCGCCCAAAACGCCGTCGAGCAGGATGGCCGGACTCGTCGAGAGCACGGCGTGGTCAAAGTACGATCGGCGGCGATCGTGATGAGTTCGCAAGTGAAGCGTAAACCAGAGATGTTGCGGCACGTGGTAGAAAAACGTCGACGCAAAATCCCCGGCGACCAGCGTGACGATGAGAGCGACAATAAAGTACGTAGCGGCGGTGATCTCGTTATGCAGCTGCACGGTTCATACCATATACCACACGAACGCGCATGTTAGCGCATCGGTGCATCTCGCGCGCGCCCTTAACATCGCGTTAAGCTGGCCGTCGCCCGCCAACGTCGATGCGTTGCGGGGCGCGGTGTTGATCCGCGACGGCCCGACCGTCGATAAATCCGAGCTGGCGATTGCCCGGGCCATACTTCGCACGAATCCGCGCATCACGCCGGCCGCGGCCTTACTCTTCGCCGGGGCCACCGCCGACGCGGCAGATGCGCACGGTTTGCCGGCCGATTTTCTCGGGGCGACGCTCTTGCAAGAGTCCGCCTACGATCCCAACGCGCTCTCCGCGGCCGGAGCCATCGGCATCGCGCAGTTCATGCCCGAAACCGCGGCGGGCGCCGATGTTGATCCGTACGATCCGTTCGCTTCGATCGAGGGCGCGGCCGCGCTTTTGGGCGATTACGCCGGCGCATACACCGGGCGTTACGCCGATCCGTACACGGCGGCGCTCGCCGCATATAACGCAGGCCCGCTCGCCGTCGAGCATTATCACGGCATCCCCCCGTATTCCGAAACGCGAGAATACGTCGCGCTCATCTTCGATCGCTGGGCGCGCATCGTCTCGTACGAGCATGACACGAGCGGTATTGAAGTGAAACGTTAGGCCGTTGCGTTTGAAAACCACGCTGCGCCAGCTTCGGGCGGTGCAGCCGCTGGGATGGACTGAATCGGAGCCCGGCGGACCGAAGCTGCGCCGCGTCTTAGGCTGGCCGGCGTTGACCGCGATCGGGCTAGGAACGATGCTCGGCGGTATTTTCCCGACCATCGGCGCCGGCGCGCACGCCGCCGGACCGGCGGTGATCCTTGCCTACGTGCTCTCGGGGCTCGTAAGCCTCTGCGTCGCGCTCTGTTACGCCGAGTTTGCCTCGATGGTACCGGTCGCCGGAAGTGCCTACACCTACGCTTACGCGACGTTGGGCGAGCTCGTCGCGTGGATCATCGGCTGGGACTTGATTTTAGAGTATGGTCTCTCGTTGGCGCCGACCGCGTCGTCGCTCTCGGACTATTTTCAGCACATGCTCGGCAATGTCGGTATCGTCTTTCCGGCCTGGGCGCAGACCGCGAACCTGCAAGGATCGCATCCTCAGGTCGATCTCTTCGCGGGGATCGTGACGCTCGCGATTGCGGTCTTGGTCGCAATCGGCATCCGTGAATCGGCCGGTGTCAACAGCGCGCTCGTTATGCTTCAGATCGTCTCGATGCTCGTTTTCATTGCAGCGGTGGCACACGCGATCCGGCCGGAAAATCTCCATCCTCCGGCGCCGTTCGGCTATCACGGCATCGTCGCGAGCACGGCCCTCGTATTTTTTGCCTATATCGGCTTCGACACGGTTACGGTTGCCTCCGAAGAGGCGAAGAATCCCGAGCGAAACGTGCCGATCGGCATCATACTCGCGCTGACGATCGGCGGCATTCTTTACGTCGCATTGACGCTATGCACGGTCGGCGTCTTACGATTCGATCGTCTTTCCGACGGTGCCGCCATGCTCGATGCACTCGGTGCGGTCAGCAAGAGCCACTCGCTCTACTGGATCGTCGCGATCGGAGGCTTGGCGGGCAATGCGACGGTGATGCTCACGTCGTTGCTGGGCCAAGTTCGCATCTTCTACGTTATGGCGCGCGACCGCATGTTGCCGCCCGGCGTCGCGCGGATCCATCACGTATTCCGAACGCCGGCGCGCATGACGCTCGTCACCGGCGTCATCGTCGCAGTGTTCGCGGCAATCTTGCCCCTAACCGCTTTGCTTCAGCTGGTCAACATCGGAACGCTCGTTGCGTTTGGAATCGTCTGCGCGGGCGTCCTCGTGTTGCGCATCGCCAATCCCGCGGCCCCGCGGCCGTTCCGCGCGCCACTCTTGCCGCTCTTTGCAATCGCAGGCGCCGTTTCGTGCGCGTATCTCATCACCGGACTCCAGGTCGCGACGTGGGGACGCTACGTCGCATGGTTTCTCGTCGGCATGATCGCGTACGGCATCTACGGATTTCGGCATTCACGCTTGCGCATCGTCCCATAAGAGGTTTTTGGCCCGGTCCCAGGGGATGGTAGGCGGGCGTGACGATACGGACCGCGGTCTCGGACCGCTTCGAGCTCATCACCGTGCCGCCGTCCCGGGGGGTGCCGTCCTTTGCCGACGACGTCGCGCGTGGTCTGAACGCCGATCCAAAAGAGCTCTCGTGCAAATATTTTTACGATGACGTCGGGTCGGCGCTCTTCGACACCATCACGCGGCTGCCCGAATATTATCTGACCGCGGCAGAGGCGCAGATTCTTGCGGACTGGGGCTGGCAAATGGTGCGGCTCCTCGATGCGCCGTTTGACTTTCTCGAGTTGGGCAGCGGAAGCGCCGTCAAAACGCGCCTCTTGATCGGCGAAGCTCTGCGCGTGCAGACGCAGCTCACCTATAGTCCGATCGACATTTCGAAGGAAGCGCTGCGGCAATCGTCGCTCTCGCTGGTTGATGCCTACCCGGGCCTGCACGTCCGCGCGTATGCCGGCGATTATTTCGACGTCCTGGAATCGCACGCGGTCCGGCTTGGCCGCAAAACGCTGGCGATGCTCATGGGCTCCAACATCGGCAACTACGAGCCCGACGACGCGCGCGAGCTGCTGCGATTGCTCGGCGGGGCGCTCCGGCCGGGCGATGGACTCTTGCTCGGTGCGGATTTAAAGAAAGATCGCACAACGCTGGAGCTGGCCTACGACGATCCTGCCGGCGTCACCGCCGCCTTCGATCGCAACGTGCTGGCGCGAATCAATCGTGAGCTCGACGCGGATTTTGACGTGCGGAATTTTACGCACGTCGCGCGGTACGACGAAGCGCGCGGGTCGGTGGATTCGTTCCTGGAGGCGCGCGACGGCGCGGTCGTGACGCTACGTTCGCTGAATCTTCAAATCCAGCTTCGCGCGGGCGAACGCATTCACACTGAGTCG
>JAFAOZ010000183.1 GCA_019247395.1 Vulcanimicrobiota bacterium
ACGAGAAGGGCAATCTGCAAGAAGGTATTTCCGGGTTCAACTTTTGGTTTGGCGCCGGCTTAGCAATCGATCCCGTGAAGCGCCGCGGCTACGTCCTCAATCCCCGGCCCGCGTACCTGACGCTCACCGGCTTTACCTATTGACGGCGGCCGGTGTGGTGCTTCTCTGTATTTGGCCGCGGCTGCTCGACGTGCGCATCGATCCGTAGCGGCGCGCGTATACGTGGGTGAACTCCGCACCGAACAACATAATTTGCGCCGAGTAGTTAACCCATATGAGAAAGACGACGATACCTCCGAAGCTGCCGTAACCGGATGAGATGCCGGCCCGGCCCAGGTACCAGCCCAACAGAAACTGGCCGATGACGAAGAGCAACGCCGAGACCGCAGCGCCGGCCCAAACGTCGCGCCATGCGATACGGCATTCAGGCAAATACTCGAACATCAAGGCGAACAGCGCGGTGACCAAACCAAGCGACACCACGAAATCGAGCAGCTTCAGCAAGAATGGGAAGCCGACGAAGACGTGGGAGAGCGCGCTGCTTGCCACCGTGAGCAGTGAGTTGATGCCGAGCAAAACCAGCAGCATAAACGCGATCACGAGGACCGTCCCGAACGACAGCAGCCGTTCTTTTACCGTCTCGAGCAGCGTTCGTTTTGGCGGCGTGATATCCCAAACGGTATTCAGCGCCTCTTGCAGTGAGGAGAACAAGCCGACGGCGGCGACGACAAAGACCGCCCAACCGATGATTTGCGACAATATGCCGGCCTTGCGTTGAGAAAATGTCGCCGTCACGATAGCTTGGATGCCGTGCGCTGCCGACGGTCCGGCGGTCGAGCTCATGTATCCGTAGAGCTCGTTGAGCAGCGACTGATGCTTACCGAGGAAGAAGCCGGCGATCTCGACGACGACGATAATGAGCGGAGCGACGGCAAAGAGCGTAAAATAGGCGATGGCCGCGGCGAGCCATTGTGACTTGTGCCGTTGGAATTCCGAAAACGTTTCCTTTGCGAGTGGGACTACGTTCGCGATTGCTTGGCGCGCCGGCGAGCCCATTCCATGTCCTCCTTCACGTTCGCGATGGTCTGCTCCGGAACGAAAGGGCCGGCGTCTTGCACCTTCTTCTTGCCGGCCAGCGCGAGAGCGGCGGTCGCTGCAGCCCAGACCACCGTAACGATCAACACGGCGACCCATGCCGGCAGGACCAGCGTTAGAAGCACTGCTACGAGCGCAGTCAAGCAGGCCAGGGTGATGAGGCCGCCGATCGCCGACGCGCTGAGCATGCCCGCTCCGACGCCCGCCGATTTGAGCTTTTCACCGAGCTCGGCCTTTGCCAACTCGATCTCGTGGCGGATAAGCGTCGCGATGTCGCCGGCGAGTTGCTGGAGCGACGCGGCCGATTCTCCCGGCTGCGGGGTTTCGTTTCGAGCAGTCATCGCACAACCTCCGATTGCGTAGCAGCTTACCCATCGGCGGGCGAATTACGCTTCCGGCAACAACCGAGCGTTTCGTTTTCGGTGCTGGTGGGAACCGTTTTGCGAAAGAGTTGAGGAGTGCACATATGCCTGCAAAAAAGAAGTCTGCAAAACGAACGACCGGGATGAAGCGCAAGGCCGCATCGGCAACAAAAACGGTGCGAAAGGCCGCCAAAAAAACGGCGCGCAAGGCGGCCACGAGCATGAAGCGCGTATCGAAGGCCGCCGGCGGAGCCGCCAAGCGTGCCAAGAAGGTCGCATCGAACCCGCGGCGCACGGTCCGCCGCGCCGCCGAAAACGTCCATAAAAGCGCGACGCGAGCGCGCGAGTTTGGCGATTCCGTCGTGACGGCGGGCGAGCTAATTAAAGAAACCGCCGAATTTGTAGATGCCGTTTCGCAACGTGCGAAGGGCCGGGTCACACAGACCGGCTCCCGCTCTCGAAAAGCTCGGTAGCCCCGGCGGAACGCAGCGACGCCCCCTTGCGTTACTTACGCGAGAGGGGTCAAGTCCATGCGTCCATTTGCAACCACTGCAGCCATCCTCGCGCTAACGGCGTGCGCGCAATCTATGAATGCGCTACCGCCGGCGGCGCCGAGCGCGCTGCAAACTGCCGCACGCCGGCCGACGGCCGCCGAGTTGGGGCTGTGGCCGCGTGAAGGCCCCTCCATCCGGCTTTGCGGCGACGTGGGGTATGGATACGCGCGCTGTCTTGCGTGGCTGCGCACCGACATCGCCGGGACGATACGCCCCGACACGCCCGGAGGCTATGCACCGAGCGACCTTCAGCGAGCTTACGAGCTGACGACGGACAGCGCGACAAGGGGCGGCGGTGAGACCGTTGCGATCGTGGATGCGTACGATAATCCGAATGTCGCTAAAGATCTGACCGTCTACCGCAAACAATATGGCTTGGCGCCGTGCAGCGTTTCCAACGGTTGTTTTAGCAAACAAAAATACACCGCCCATACGAACCCCGGTTGGGCCGGAGAGGAGGCCCTGGACGTCGAGATGGTGTCGGCGATCTGCCCCAACTGCAAGATTCTCTTAGTCGAAGCGGCGTCGGCGCGCATCGGAGATCTCAGCGCCGCGGAAAAGTACGCAGTCGCGCACGCACGTTATGTGAGCAACAGCTGGGGCGGTGCAGAGGGCGACA
>JAFAOZ010000188.1 GCA_019247395.1 Vulcanimicrobiota bacterium
GCAATGCCGAACTTCGGCCTAAACCGCTTCGATGATTTTTGGGGGGAAGGTCACGCGTCGTTCTTGCAGGCGAGCGTTGAAGTGGGCCTCGTCGCTGTGGCAAAACCTCCGTCGAATTGCAGTCCGGTGTATGGCATCTTTGACATCATAAGTGACGCGAATCCTCACGATACGATTCACGTCTATGTGGACTTTATCGGGGACACGAAGGCGACATACGACGTGGTTAGCGGCACCGGCAGATTTGCGCATGCGACCGGTACTGGAACCTGGGAATTCACTCGAACGGGTCCCAACCGTTACGAGGACACATGGAGCGGCACGCTGAGTTTTTGATCGGCACGACCGTCGGCGATAGAACCGGCGTTCGGCGCCGCAGCTAACGGCACTTGACTCTCCCCTCAGGGTAGGGCGCACAATCCTCATATGCCCGTCAAGCTCTCAATCGGCGACTTTTCGCGAATGACGCATCTTACCGTCAAGGCCCTACGGCATTACCAGGAGGTCGGGCTGCTCGCCCCGGCGGCCGTGGACGGTGAGACGGGCTATCGGTCCTACGAACTGTCGCAAGTCGCAACGGCGCAAATCATCCGGCGCTTCCGCGAACTCGGTATGCCGGTAGAGCAAATCAAAGGGGTTCTCGGCGCCGCTGATGTTGCCGAGCGAAACCGCCTTATCGTCGACCACCTCAAGCGCATGGAGACCGAGCTGGAGCGGACCCAGAGTATCGTTGCCTCGCTGAGAACCATACTGGAACCCGCACCGACGACGTTCGCCGTGGAATATCGGTCCGTTCCCGCACAACAAGTTGCCGCTATAACAAGTACCGTCGAGCTTCCAAACATAGAACCGTGGTGGTCCGACTCGTTCGCCGCGATTCACAACGCGTTGCGTAAGCAAGGAGTCACTCCATCCGGGCCGCAAGGCGGTCTTTATCCGACGGAACTATTTACCGACGAGATCGGTGAAGTGACGCTCTTCGTTCCGATTTCTCAGGTGATGGCTCCGACGGAGAACATCGTCATGCGCGAACTACCGCCCGCAGAAGTAGCGATAGCAGTCCATCGTGGTCCTTTGCGCGAAGCGGACCGCACTTACGCTCCCCTCGGCGCGCACGTCCTAGGAAAAATGATCGCCGTCAGTGGTGCCATTCGCGAAAACTACATCGTAACCGAAGACGATACCGTCGACGACGGCCGGCTCGTGACGGAAATCTGTTGGCCGATATTTCGCACAGCGGTCGAATGAGCCGGACCCTAACAGAATGGCCCTTTGTGGTCGGTGCCGATGAGTTTAAAGGCAAGCGTGCCATCGTGACCGGGGGCACTCAGGGCATTGGAGCGTCGATTGTGCGGCGATTGATGCTTGGCGGAGCCATGGTCGCGACCGCCACTCGCTCGAAGGCGCCGACGACTCTGAAGCCTTCCATTTTTCTTCAGGCCGACCTGAGCACCGTTGAAGGCGTCCAGTCCTTCGTCGACGACGTCACAAACCATTGGGGCGAGGTAGATATTGTCGTTAACACCTTGGGAGGCTCTAACGCTCCCAATGGTGGCTTCAGTAAGCTGACCGACACCCATTGGATGGACGCCATCAACCTCAATCTGATGGCCGCGGTCCGAATCAACAAGGCATTCGCATTGCACATGATCGAGCGCGGAGACGGGACTATCGTAAACGTATCGTCCATTCAACGTCGCCTGCCATTGTACGATTCGACGCTCGCGTACGCCGCGGCAAAAGCCGCTCTTGTCACGTATAGCAAGGGCCTAGCCAACGAACTAGGGCCGAAAGGTGTGCGGGTCAACGTTGTCTCGCCGGGCTTTACGGAAACGTCGGGTGCACACGGCATGATTATCGCGGTTGCAAAAAGTGAGGGCGTTAACGAAGAGCGCGCAAGACAGATAATCATGGACGCCATTGGCGGAATCCCGCTCGGCCTGCCGGCGCATCCCGAAGATGTTGCGGAACTCGTCGCATTCCTCGTCTCACCTCGTGCTTCCGCGATTCATGGTGCAGAGTATGTGATTGACGGGGGCACTTCGCCGATTGCATGATCGGCGGTACCGGGGGACTTTCAGTCCCTTCATCCCGCGCCCGCCGAGCCGTAGGATCGAACCACATAACTCACTGGTTCGTCCAAAAAGCAAGGAGTATCGACCGAAATGCAATCAATCGCTGCCAAATTTGCCGGCTCCGCTGAGGCGGCTCATAAGAGCTGGGGCTGGTACCTCGCCCTAGGCCTTATCTTTATCGGCGCCGGCGTCTACGCCATCGCCTATGGAAGCGCCGCCACGATCGCCTCGATCATCGCGCTCGGAGCGCTTCTCTTTCTTGCCGGCTGTACGCAGATTGCCGGCGCCTTCTTCGCACGCGGTGCCGGACACGCGACGCTCTTCTTACTAGCCGGCGTGCTGGACATCGTGATCGGAGGCATGCTCATTCAGCATCCTGGAGCCGGAGCGCTCACCGTGACGTTGCTCCTCGCAAGCCTATTCATCTTCAGCGGCGCGCTGCGCTTTGTAACCGCGCTCTGGCTGCAGTTCCCGCAATATGGATGGGTCGCACTGGGATCGCTCGTAAGCGTCGCCCTTGGCGTGTTTCTGTGGGCGCAGTGGCCTGTCTCCGCAACCTGGTTCATCGGCTTTGCGGTCGGCGTGAACTTCATCATCGCCGGCATCGTGTGGTCGGCAGTTGCTTTCAAGCTGAAGTCCATCTAATTAAACCTCAAGTGCCTCGGCGATCGCTCGTGCGGTGTCCCACATTTTGCCTTCATTCAGAAGGAGCGCAACATCACTCTCCCCAAGCGACACGCGCAACGCTTCGAGCAGCTTATTATACTCTTGCTGCTCGGTGCGTTCGCGCGTGATCCCAACATCGCGCAAGAGGGCTTCCACGAATCCAACTAAGCGCGCCGAGGATCGAACTTCGTTTAGGTCGCGCTCTTGGTTGAGAGCACGTAAGGCTGCCACACTTGCAAGGTGCTGAAGCGTCCATGCAATAACACGGCTCATGCCGGTCCGCTGCCCCAGTAAAAGTGCTTCGCGAGCGCGTACACGCGCTTCTTCGTACCGGCCCAGTGCCACTAAATAGGCTGAAGAATTGCATAGCACCGTCGCAAGCTGTGTCCAGTTGGCGTGAGAACGAAAGAACTCTGCCGCCTCATCGCCGAGTTGGACTGCAGTTTCCGTTTCGCCGGCAGCAAACTCGACTTCAGCGAGACTTAGGGCATCTTGGGCACCGAGCCGCTCGCATCCACTTATGCGGTGGAGCCGAAGCGCGTCGCGCAGCAGGCTGCGCGCTTCGTCGATATCGCCTAAAGAGAGCCGCGTCATGCCTAACATCGCTGTGGCTGCTGCCGAGGTCAATAGCGCAGTGCCGGCGCGGGCAGTCGCAAGCGCGCGACGCAGCATCAACTCGGCGTCTGCCATCCGAGCAGCATGG
>JAFAOZ010000192.1 GCA_019247395.1 Vulcanimicrobiota bacterium
AACGACCTCGTCATCGTGGATTTGCAATCGGGCGCGCAGAGAACGCTCCTCACCAATCGGCCGGGGCTTTCGAGTCCGGCCTTCTCGCCCGATGGAACGCAGCTGGCTTTTTTGGCCGACGATTCCGCAAGCAAAAACTCACACACGCGCGTCTTCGTCATGCCCGTTTCGGAAGGCAGCGCGCGCCCAGTCAGCCCCAGCGACGTGGACGCCGCGGAGTTCGCGTGGCGTCCCGATGGACAAGCCATTGCCTATGCCGCCGCGGATCCGGAACCGGAAAAGTCCGGCGCCGAGCGCTTTCGGGACAGCTTCGTCTTCACGACCGAACCGATTACCGCGCGCGAGTTCCCGGCGCCGATTCACCTCTTCATCGCGCAGCTCGGCGCCGAAAACACGGCGCAGCTTACCTTCGGGTCGCCAAGCATCGTCGACGGTTCGCCGCTCTCGTGGTCTCCCGATGGCGCCGCCATCGCGGTGACGCTCTCCCGCAACGCGATTTTGAACGACCAAAGTTACTCGTGGGCGGCAATCGTCGACGTCGCGAGCAAACGCGTGCGCGCGCTGACGGGGCGTTCGATGTGGGAAGGCGACGCGCGTTTCTCACCCGACGGCAGGCATATTGCATATCTCTACTCGGCCGGCGATCCGCAGATCGCGCTCAGCGAGCTGTATGTCACCACGCCGTCAGGCGGCACGGGCACGCGTATTTCGGGCGGGCTCGACCGTAATATCGGCGATTTCGCGTGGAGCGCCGATTCGCACACTCTGATCGCGACCGGGCCAGATCGAACGACCAACGCGTTCTATCGCATCGCGTTGGATCGCACGGCCGAACGACTCGACGTCGGTGCGATCGTGCCGGGAACGCCCCTGAACACCACGGGGGGAGCCGACGTGCCCTCCTTGAGCAACGCTCTGGCCGACGACGGAACGCTCGTCTTTCTCGCGAGCTCGACGGCCCAGCCGCTGGAACTCTTCAAATATGTACCGGGTGCGGGCGCTTCGAAGGTCACGGATTTCAATGTCGCGATGAGCCGCATCCAGTGGGCGGAGGCGCAGCGAATTACCTTTCGCAGCGCGACGGGCGTCACTGCGGACGGAGTCCTGTATATGCCGCCGTCGTTTTCGCCGAGCCGGCGTTATCCGCTCGTCGTCTACATTCACGGCGGCCCGGGCGATCCGTCGATGCTCGAGTTCGATTTTTGGGCGCAAGTTATGGCCGCCCGCGGATGGCTCGTGTTGCGTCCGAACTACCGCGGAAGTCCCAATCTCGGCTTGTCGTATCAGCGCGCGATTCTGTACGATCCCGAAGGCGGCCCGGGTAGAGACATCATGGCGGCGATCGCCTCCGTGCGCCGGCTCGGCATCGTCGACACCTCACGAATCGGCGTCTGCGGGTGGTCGTACGGCGGCATCATGACGGCGTGGATGATATCCAAATATCACATTTGGCGAGCGGCGGTATCGGGCGCCTCGGTCGACGACTGGATTACCGACTATGGAACCGCAGACGACAGCCTTGCCGATGTGGATATGCTGCATGGTTCGCCATTCGTCGGCAATAACGCCGCTGAGTGGCGGCGCATCTCGCCGATTTCATACGCCCGCGACGTGACGACGCCGGTCTTAATTCTTTCCGACACCGGCGACAATCGCGACCCGTTCGCAACCTCCTCGATGTACTGGCGCGCACTGCGCGACAATCATAAAGATGCCACGCTGCGCGTCTGGCCCGTCGACGGCCACTTCCCCGACGATCCCGTGCGAATCGCCGACATCTTCCACTACTGGATAGAGTATTTAGCCGATCACTTTCGTTAGGGAAGCTTCGATTGAGCGCGTCTCCTTGTCGCCTCGTCCTTCGACTTCGCTCACTGCGTTCGCTTCGCTCAGGATGACACAGCGGAAATAAACTCTAGCTTCGCTTAAAATTGATTCCAGAGATACTGATTGTACACTTCGTGATGGAACATGACTTCTTGCGCCTTGACGAAGGTGCCGAGTAGACGCGGACAACGGTCGGCACTGGCCTGTTTGAGGTCGGCGTAGCGCTCCTTCACGTCGTCGCCCAGCAGCTTGCTCGTCCAGTCAGACGCGCGAAACGCGGCGAGCGCATCGTAGATGTTATCGGGCAGGAACCGTTTCGCTTGGCGCAGGTTTTTGAGGCTGCTCGTCGTGCCGTCGAGTCCGGTCTTGAAAACCGCAAGCATGACCATATACGGATTAGCATCAGGTGCGACGGAACGGACCTCGGTGCGCATACTGCGTTCGTTGCCGATCGGGATGCGTACCATCGAGCCGCGATCGATCGCGGAGGCCTTGAGCTGGTTAGGCGCTTCGAAGTGCGGATCGAGCCGCCGGTACGCATTGACGCTCGAGTTGAGCATCAAGCAGATGTCGTTGCCATGCGTTAGAATGCGATCCACGAACTTCCAACCGAAAGCGCTCAACTGCTCCTGGCCCTTGGGATCCCAGAAGAGATTTTTCCCGTTCTTGCTCACCGAGACGTTGGTGTGCATTCCGCTTCCGTTGACACCGATGACGGGCTTGGGCAAGAAGCTGGCGGTCATGCCCAACTTCGTTGCGACCTGACGGCAGATCAACTTGTAGAGCTGGATTTGATCGGCTGCCGCCACGACCTCGCCGTAGTTGTAGTTGATCTCGAACTGCGAGGGCGCGACCTCGGGGTGATCCTTCTCGTTTTGGAAACCCATGGCTCGCTGAACTTCGGCCACAGTATCGATGAAGTTACGCAGCGGATCGCCCGGCAGCGAATGGTAGTAGCCGCCGGTATTGACGTATTCGAACTTGCCGGTTTCGTGGTAACGCCGCTCGGCGTCGAGACCCTTGAACAGGAAGCCTTCGATTTCGTTGGCCGCGTTGAGCGCGTAGCCTTCCTTTGCATAGCACTCGTTTGCAAACCGCTTGAGCGTACCGCGGACGTCGCCGGCAAAGGGTTTGCCTTCGCGATCGAAGACATCGCCGAAGACGAGCACCTTGCCGGGCCCGAAGACGTCGGCGGGACCCCAATAGAAAGCGCTCCAATCCAGCGATAGACGCAGATCGCTTTCGCGCTGCGCCGTAAATCCGCGAATCGACGAACCGTCGAAGGTGAGATTGTCGAAGGATCGCAGCAAGAACTTCTTATCGTAATCGAGCATGTGCAGCCGGCCTTCGAGATCGCTGAAGAGCACGGTCAGCGCCTTGATGCGCGGCTCCTCGGCGAGATAACGAAGTCGCTCCTCTTGCAGCGCCCGCAGCGGCACGCGCTCTTGGCGCTGTGCCTTGGCTCGCAAGTTCAGCTCCTCAAGTTCGGCATACGGAAGCGCGAGAAACTCGCGCAAATCGGCTCCGGTCGGCATGTCCGTGAAATTCATTCTGTCGTGCTCCTCGGGCGTGGAGGGAATTGCGTACGAGCGTTGCACGGACCGGGCGCCCGGCCTTTATCCAAATGGTAAAAGCGCTTCGGCCAGACGACCGAGGCGTCGCTTCGTAGGATTCGGCTCGCCCGCTTTGAACGGTTGCGGCTATGGTGGCCTATCGAGCGACGCTTTTTCTCTTCGCACTCGCGCTCTGCGCAGGTTGCGGCTCCGCCCAGGCGCCGCTGACTCCGGGCTCAGCAGGGCTGCCGGGGGGCATCCGCAGCCTATCGGGGACTCAGAAGCTCTCGCATGTGATCGTCATCATTCAGGAAAACCGCAGCTTTGAAAACTTCTTCGCCGGTTATCCGGGCGCGAACGCGCCGATGACCGGTTGCGCGCTCCCCGGCAGTCGGGCCGGCCGGCGCATCTTCGCCCCGCAGAGCGTCGCACCGCGACACTTCCGGCGCGCGTCCACCTCGGGCTGTCCGTCCGGCGACGTCGCCGTTCCGCTCGTGCAAACGACGTTTCAGAAAAACGCGGACCTGCGCCACGACTGGCTATCGTCAATAACCGACTGGGACAACGGCAACATGGACGGCTTCTCCAAATGGGGCGGCACCGGCAACCTGGGATACACGTACATCGAGCCCTCGCAGATCCAGCCGTACCTAACCATGGCGCAACAGTACGTCCTCGCGGACGCAATGTACCCAACGGAGTTCGGCGGAAGCTTCACGGCCCACCTGACGCTCGTCGCCGGAACCGACGACATCAAACTTCCAGGCCGCGCCGAGGTGGATTTTCCGAATCACGCACCCGACGACTGCGACTCTCCGCCCGGCACGAAAAGTTCGTACATCACCGCTAAACCGTATCGCAAACGGTACGGATTTCTGGGGCCGTTTCCGTGCTTCAATCAGTTCAATTCAATAGCGCAGGTCCTCGACGGCGCCGCCGTTTCATGGAAGATCTATGCGAACCGCGTACTAAAGGCCGGTTTTTGGGAGCCGTTTGAAGCGCTTTCGTACGTGCGCTGCGCAACCTTCTCGCCGCCGCACAGCTGCTCGGGCTTCGGTGCGGACTGGTACAAAGACATCATCGCGCCGCAAACGCAGGTGCTGCAAGACGCGGCGAACGGCAACCTCGCGTCAGTCACGTGGGTCACACCGAGCCAAATGGACTCCGACCACCCCGCGCGCCATAGCGACACAGGTCCGTCGTGGGTCGCCTCCGTCGTCAATGCCGTCGGCGAGAGCTCGTACTGGTCGTCGAGCGCCATCATCGTCGTTTGGGACGACTGGGGAGGCTTCTACGACAACGCCCCGCCGCCGCAGCTCGACTATCGCGGGCTAGGTATTCGCGTGCCGTGTCTCATCATCTCGCCGTATGCGAAGCAAAATTACGTCTCGCACGTTCAGTACGAATACGGCAGCATCTTGCGCTTTATCGAAGAGGTCTACGGCCTTCCCGCAGGTGCGATCGGCCCGACGTCTTCGGGCTACACGGACGGCCGCGCGAACAGTCTCGACGATGCCTTCG
>JAFAOZ010000240.1 GCA_019247395.1 Vulcanimicrobiota bacterium
CATTCGCGTTAACGCCGTCGCTCCTGGTCCGTTCTGGACGGCGCTGCAAGTCAGCGGTGGTCGCTTGCCCGGAACGTTACGCGAATTTGGAGAGACCGTCCCATACCATCGCGCCGGCCAGCCGGTGGAAATCGCGCCGGTCTACGTCGCGCTCGCGTCGGCGGATATGACGTTCGCTACGGGGCAGACGTACGGCGCGACCGGAGGTAACGGTATCGCCTAAGGGCGGACATGCCGGACTTGCTCGCGGCCGATCAATCGGCGCAGCAAAAAAAGCCCCGCTTCGTGAAATTCAGGCCCCGCGGCGCTGGCGGTGAGATTTTCGCAGACGACCGGCACGATGTCGTTCTGTAACAGATCCGCCGCAATCATCAGGACGCATTGGTCCGTATCTACGCCGCAAATAAAGACTTCGTCCACCCCCCACGCCTGGAGCCGACGCAACAGCTCGGCGTCAACGCATGAGTAGTTCGTTTTCTCCAGAACGAGCGCGCCTTCGCGCGGTCGAAAGGCGAGCGCGGCCTCGGGGCTGCCTTTTTCATAGCCGTCGATATTCAGCAGCTTCACCATTGCGGCGTCGGGCCTGCGGTAGTATTGCGTCGCAATGACGTGATCGAAGCCATTCTGAAAGCGCTCGATGGGCGCGCGGATGTGGCGTGTGTGCCGGTTCAAGAATCCCTTTTGCAGGTCTACGATAATGAGCGCCCGTCCCTTCATCCCGTGGGGTTGTCTACCCCAGGGACGACCGCCTTACTCGTAATCGGGTGCCATGTCGCTGTGCGGAAACTTGTGCCCGATGAAGAAATTCGTTGGATACGGAGCCTTGATCTTTACGAACGGCCGCGGATTCTGCGTAAAGTCGAAGCAGTCGGCCGATGGCGAGTTCGCGCGCGCGTCTGCCGCGGCAAGTTGCGGAAGGCCGTAGAGGTCTTCGGCGAAGCGCAGCACGCTTGCGGTCTCGTACTGTACGTGGGAGACGTGGTTTTTCTTGGCGTATGGCGAAATCACGAGTAGCGGAACGCGAAAACCGTTTCCGTCGTAATCTTCAAACGGCGCCGCGACGTGATCGTAGAAGCCCCCCCAATCGTCCCACTGCACGAAGATCGCGGTCGAGTCCCAAAACTTGCTCTTGCCGACCGTGTTGACGATCGCGGAGACCCAGGAGGGTCCATAGCCGCCGCCGCACTCCAAGTGGTCTGACTCGTCGCATTCGGGCGTAATCCAGGTGAAGTTTGCGAGCTTACCTTTGCGAACGTCGGTGATGAACTTCCAATTCGGCGAAATGACGTCTTTCTTCCAATCGGGGCCGTTGAAGATGTGGTTTACCGCCTGATACGCCGACCAGGTCCCGCCGTTACCGCCGCTGTCCTGGTTGTATTGTACGGCATAGAATTTCCACGTCAGGCCTGCCTGATCAAGCTCGTCCCCGAGCGTCGTATAGTCGAAGCACGGATTTTGGTAAGGCCCGTAGAGCGAGCGGTTCTGGGTGATTGTCGATATCAAATCGTATGAGGCGCCCGCGCATCCCCAGTAGCCGTAGGGCAAATCCACGCTGCCCTTCGCCTGGGCCGCGATCGCGTATTGATGTCCGACGAAGCTTTCATCCAGCTGCGATTGGAACATATTGTCTCCGACCACCCACTCGTGCGCCATATCGAAATACGGCTTCGATTCGTCGTGCGGCACGTAGACGTACTGCGGATTCGACGGTCCACCGAACGACGACTCGTTGTTGAAGCCGTTCATCTTGCAGTTCGTCCCCGGTAAGCTGCCGGTGCCGTTACATGCAGCAAACATGGCGGAGGCCGAATGGTCGATGACGTAAACCTTCTTGAGCGACGACGGCGCAAGCGTGATCAGTTGGCCGTTCGAGTCGTAACCTTGAGAGACGGTGTTGGCGCCGGGATATCCCTGAAACAGGTTATCGAAGCTGCGATTTTCTTGAACGACGTAGACGATATGCGTAATCTTTCCAGAGCCCGATGCGCGGAACGCGCGCAACGCATTACCGTGTTGCATGTAGGGCAGCGAAGGCGAGGCGCCCGAAGCACAGGCGGCAAGTGCAAATACTGCCAGAAGACTAGCAAGTCGTACGCTCATGGTTTCCGCTTCGAAGCCACCGCGCTGGAATCCCTCGCTCGAGCAAGGATTATCTCTGCCCGTTAGGCGATAGAATACTGACGATGAAATCGATCGCTTCGCTCATCGCGCTTTTCGCCTTTTCCGTACTGCCGGCGCTCGCGCAATCGTCGCCGGCCCCGGCGCCGTCCACAACGCCAATCGCGTCGCCCTCGCCGGCCGCGTCCCCAAAACCGGTCTCCGTCGACGTTCACTTCACGGCGCGAGATCTGGCCGCGTTACTCAAGGCGACTCAGGACGCGCAGACGAGCTCGAACGTGACGATCAACATCAACAGCAAAGAGGCGTGGGACATGCCGGTTTACGACCCCATCGTGCACTTCGCGGGCGTGGATGCATCGAGTGGGGCGGCAACGATCTGGATACTGAAATCGCCGCCAAAAACGAAAGACGCCGCAGATTCGTTGTTAGCGGCGCTCGAACTGGCGTGCATGGCGACCGGCTTCGCGGGGCCGCAGTGGAAGTCGATTTACGACAGCCTTGCCGCGGCGGACGCCGCGCTTCCGGCCGGAGCGCCAAATCCTTACGTTTATCGCTTGACGCTAACGCGCCGGATTCAGACGATTATCGACAAGTACAAGACGCAACACTAAGGCGTTCCCACGGGCGGCTCCAGCGACCCGTAGGTCGCCTCGTAATACGTATCGCGCAGGTTGCCGAGCTGCAAGTCTCGCGGTATCGGCGTTCCGTCACCGCGATAGATCGTAATGCCCTTGACGAGCAAGACGTACTCGGAAAGGCGCGCGTTCTTCCAATCGGATACTTTCCAGCGGTGCGGCGCCATGACCTCATAGTCGTAGGGCCGCAGCGCCTGCCGCTTACCTTCGAAGAGCTCGAGCTCTACTCGAAATCCTTCGCGTTCGAAGATCGCCTTTTCAACCTGCGCTTTAGTTGCCATCCATCCCTAATCACGTTGTGAAAGAAGTACGGTCGCTCCATATTCAAAGCCGGCGTAGAGTTCCTGCGCGTTTGACCCACGCGGACCGCAGTCGGCCGCGTCAGTCGGTTTCGACGCGCAGAGGCGGTACGTACCCGGCAGCAGCGTGAGAAAGATAAAGTGGCCGTTAGCATCGGAAACGGTGCGCTCCACATCCGCTCCGGATACGGCGTAGACGGCCGCGCCCGCGACGGCGGTGCCGCTCCCCTCGTCGACGACCGTACCCCAGAGCGCGACCACGCTCTGATTGGTCTGCCAATCGATCGGGGTGGACCAGAAGAAGAACTGGGAGAGCAGCAACAACAACACGATATGCATCGTCAACTCCTTGCGCAACACGCGCTCTTGTGTAGCGATTCAGGAGTGCGAGTCGTGACCGGCCATTCGCGGCGCGACGGCTTGGGTCAAATTCACGAGGCTGCCTCTCGGTGCAGCACTCACGAGTCGCACCGCGCTTAGATGCCGTTCGCGTGCGACCGCTTCGGCGGCCGATTGTATCTGGGCAACAATCGTGCGATAGAGTCCCGATCGCTCCGCCTGCAGCGTTTGCAGTTGCGACGTGACGTCGCGATGCGACTGCGCGTCAACGGCGCCGAGGCGCATAAACTGCTGCGCGACGTCGGCCGTCACCGAACGCATGCCGAAAGAGAGAGTCTGTGCGGTTCGCTGCGCGGCGTAGCCGCCGGTGAAGGCAGCGAGTTGCGACGGCAACGGGAACGCGCCGGCATCCCCAGCCTCTTCGTTGAACACCTTTTGCAGGATCGCATAGTTGGCGCCGGCTTTGGCACGAAGTTGTGCGTCCATCGCGCCGGCGCCGGCCGCTGCTGCGCCTTCGAGCTGCGAGCGATACGAGGCAAGCTCGGCCGCGTCGTTCCGCCGCAGTGCATCGAGGGCACGCCGCTCCAAGGCATCCAACGCACGAAGCTGCGATTGCAGTCGCGCCCGGCGTGCGGGAGACAAATGCAGTTCGGCGAGTTGTAAACGCAGGATCAGCCGTTTCCCGGCGTTTTGACGCTCGAGATCGAAGGCCAGCGTCGATTCCTTCTCGCGCAATTGTTGCGCACGCGCCGCATACGCGCGCTGCGTACGCTCGCCCATCGCGCCGCCGTACGCGCGCAAACTCGCAGTGGTCTCGCTTGCGAGCTGCGAGGAGTAGGTTGCGAAGCTTCGCTCGGGCGCGCGCTGTGACCGAAGCACCGCCGCGGCGGCAGCCTGCTCGCGCGAGCGATTTGCCGCGTCGTTTTGCGAGCCGACCACCTCGGCGTTCGCCGCCGCGCCGGCGGCATCAACCCGTATCGCCGAGGCGGCATTTAGCGCCGCTGCCGCCGGATCGCGCAAACCGGTGAGGCTCTGCGTGCTGCGCAGCGCGGCGATCTCGCGATCGTACGTCACCAGCATGCCGTGCAGCGGATGCTGCGCGACGAGCTGCGACACGATGACGTATCCGACTACGGCGAGCTTTACCACCATCGCCTCAAATAGAGCAGCGAGACGCCGTTCGAGCCGCCGATCGGCGTGTAGGAGGTCGCGGGATTCACGTTGAGCACGTTAGCAGCGGCCGGCTGGGGCTGTTGCAGCGAGAAGAGCGTTGGGCCCGTCGCACTATAGGCGGTGATGCGATATGAGTTTGAATCGTTGGGGCGCGCCTCCAAGGCGACGCTTTGCTGTTCGGGATATCCGAAGCTCTGCCGATAGATCGCATTGACGTACTTGCCGAGTGCCTTGACCGCGTTGACGCCGACTCCAGTCTGCAGATCGCTCGTGATCTGCACTTCGGTAAAGCCGAGCGCGCTGCCGAGTTCCGTTGAGAGCGGCTCGAGCATGTTGCGCGTGAATGCCGTGTTGAGCTGACCGTAGGCGAGGCTGCGCGCCGCGGCGCTCGTGGAGAACCCGGCGCCGCCGGTCGAGGCAACGCCGTGGACGGCTCCGAACTGCTGCGCGCCGACGAGCAGCCCTAGAATCTGTTCGCGACTGTACTGCGGATCGGAGGCTAACGCGAGATTCATATTCGTCGCGGGACCCGTCACGTGCAGTCGGACGGCCGTTGCCGGATCCGGTACGAAGGTCGTTGCGACCGCGTTGACATCCGGAATCAATCCGCTCGACGGATCGAAATGGATGTCGCCGCGTTCGACGTAGAACGTGCGGTAGAAGCTCAACGAGCCGCCGGTTGAGTGGAAACCGCCCGAAAGCGTCGGCGCGTCGAGCGTGCCCCCTAAGCGAACGGCTCCCGTCGTGCCGATATCAACGTTTGCGCTTTGAATCCTAACGTCGGGGCCGGCGGAAAATTGCACGCCGTCGAAGGCGACGTTGGGCAGCTGCCGCTTCGCGCCGCCCCCGCGGTTGAGTGCGAGAAACGCTGCGAGCGGCAGCCGCGTCTGCGAGAGCTCCAGATTGCCGCTCATCGTCGCGGGCGAACGCGGCGTGCGCACGATCGCGAGTGCGCCGTTTAAGGTGCCTTGGAAGTACGCGGGCAGATCGAGGCGCGCATTCGTCGCGCTCCCGTTCAACGTAAAGGTTGCGTCTTCGGGATGCCGGAGATTCGCCAGCGTTGCCGCTGCCGTTGCCGTCATCGTGCCGCTTCCGACGAGTGCATGCGATTTCAGCGACGCGCGCGTGCCCGCCAAGGCAAGGTTCGCTGCGATGCCGGTAATCGGCGAGCGCTCGACGGGGCTTTTGAACGTTCCGTCTGTCAACGCCAGAGCGCCGTTGAGATTCGGAGCAGCGACGCTGCCGCCGGCATCCACGCGGCCGTCGATCCGTCCACTGATCTGCGTTCCTTTCGGCAGCAGATCGGCAAAATTGGAAAGCTCGACATCGTCGGCAATCACCGTGCCGGCAATCGGCCCGTTCGCCGTCGCGACGTGCGCGCCCGAGAGCGCGATCGGAACCGCAGCGGAGAATAAGGCGTGGCCGTGTTCGAGATCGATCGTGCCGTTACGGACGGCCACCGCGTGGCGATTCACCTCGATCTCACCCGAGGCGCGCGGCACGCTGAGATCGTGATAGCGCACGTTCGCGAGCGTCACGTCGTCACGCAAGAGCGGCGTCGCGCGCGTTCCTTCGACGTGCAGCACGGAGCTCAGCGCCCCACTCAGGCCGAACGTTTTGCCGGTCGCACGGGTCAAGAAATCGCCGACGTTCGTGCTCGTGCTCGTTATCGTCAGTGCCAACGGATCGCCGGCGTGCAGGCCGAACGAGCCCGATGCCACCGTCGTCATCGACGGCAGGTTGAGCGTTGCCGAATCGATTCGTCCCCGTCCGTCTACCGCTGAGGCAGTTATGTCAAACCGCTCGATCGGCATTCGCCAAGCGGTGCCGTTGAAGACGGCGGCGTGCGCCTGCATCGCCAGATCGGGATACGTTCCGACGAGAGTGGTGTGCGCGTCGAGGTGACCGGTAATCGGGACGTTGTATCCCAGCATCGGCAGCCACGCAGCGAGGTCCACGCCGCGCGCGGTCGCCGTCAGGTTCATACTTCGCGATGCCGGCGCAATCGTTCCGTTGAGGGTCACCTCGCCCGAGGGGCCACCGAAGCTCAGTGCGGTCGCAACGGTCTCGCCGGCGCTCTTCCAACGCGCGGCAACCGTTCCGAGTTCGACGCGCCGATACCGGGCGCTCGTGAATTTCGCATTGCCGCTGGTTGCAAGCACGCGCGTTCCCGCGACGTCGGCACGCAGCGCCAGGGATCCGGTGCCGGCAAAGGTGTCGCCGGTATCGAAGAAGTCGTTCAAGTCAGCGAGGTCGAGTTGCGGCGCGTCGAGTGCAACATCCGCGGCGCCCGAGCGGCTGGCATTCGCGCTCAACGAAATCGGCGACGATCCGATGACGACGCGACCGCCGCTCACCGACACCGCGCTCGTATCGCCGCTGACGCCGCCTTCGAAATTCCGGAAGGCTAAACCGTTCACGGATCCTTCCGGAGCGCGTACGCGGCCTGCAAACGATGGCGACGATCCGGTTCCAGTTACATGGAGGTCGGCATCGATGCTGCCCTGCACGTAGTTTGCGCGCTGCGGCGCAACGGTTGCAACGAGCCTGCCGACATCGGAAGAATGGACCTGCGCGGCGAGATCGTAGCGCGGCGCGAGCGTTCCGTGCGACGAGAAACCGTTCACGGTTCCCGCAACCCCGACAAAGAGCGGCCCGATTGCGACCGCCGCATCGTGCACGTCGAGCGTTCCATCCTGATAGGCTAAGCCGGCGTTGCCGTTGACGTCGAAGTTGCGATAGCGTCCTCCCGCGATCACGACCGTTCCGGCTGCACGCGGCGCGCGTGCCGTTCCGCCGAGAAGCGCACCAAAGCTGCCGTGAGATCCGAGCGTACCGAGGATGCCGCCGCGCAATGTGCCGTTGCGCAACGCGACGCTGCCGTGTGCGCTCGCAGGGCCGAACGACGTCCCGACGATCGCGCGGCCGCCGGCTACGAGCGCGTTCCGGGTCGCGCTGCCGGCGAGCGTTGCGTCGAGCGTCCCATTTGCCGCCGGCAGCGGAAAGTTGCGCGCATCGAGGATGCCGACGCTCGTGCCGCCGCTGCGATCGAGCGCAACTCGCGCATAGAGCGACCCCGCACCGCTGCGTGCAAAAAGCGGGCCGACGACGCCGTTGCCGTGCTCGTCAACGTCGAACAGCGCGCCGACCGATTCTGCACCACCCTGGCCCCACAGCACACCGCGTGCGGCAATCGCTTTAGGGTCGTACGCCGTCGCCAGCACCGCCGCGTCGAGCGTCGTTTGCGGGAGCACCGAACTTACGTAGGGTGTGCCCCCGGGCGGTGCGTGGGCCCGCACGAGCATTTCCATCGCGTTGGGTTCTTGCGCGAATGCAAGGTGTCCACGTGCCCGTAACCTGATCGCGCCGTACGCGCCGTCGAAACGCATGACGTCGAGGTCGTGCCCCGCAAACGCAAGGACGCCGCTCAGCCGCGCAAGCGTTGTACCCGCGTACGTCGCCTGCGGAGAACGCAGCGAAATCCATGCCAGCGGCGACTTAGTGTCGCCCTCGACGAGCAAGCCGAAAGTCACCGGTCCGCGGACGGCCAACCGCTCTCCCTGCGCGAACATGCCGCGCAGTTGCGCCAAATCACCGCTTCCGCGAACGGCGAGCCGCAGGCGAGGATTGCGCAGGTTGTAAACGCCCCCGCTGATGGAAGCCGGTATTCGTCCTAAATTCGCGCGTAGGCCCGGCGTCAAGATTCCATCGTCGTAAACGTCGAGCGGTCCTCGCACGCCCGCAATCGGCTGTGACAATCCGGCGATCGCGATACGGCCGTCACGAAGCGCCGCGCTCGCCGCAAGGTGTCCGCCGAAGTATTGCGCGTCGACGCGCTCGAGCATGCCGGATTGCAACTGCAGCGAGGGTGAGTCCACCGCAAAATCGACGGCAGCCGCGACGGGCAGTTGCGCCGCCGTCCAATGTTGATCGTTGTAGCCGCGCCCGAGGTCGATCGTTCCGGCGCCGAACACCGGATAGAGACGGTCCGGGCGCTCCCCATAGGCAAACATCACACGGTACGTCGAGCGATCGGCCGTCGAGATCGTTGCATCGGCCCGCAAGTTCATCGCGCGCAATTGGCGCTCGCCCGGCAATGCGAGCCGGCTTTGATTGACGACGTCAAGCGATCCGTTACGCACGCGCGCCGTGAGGATCAACGGCGGTCCGCCTCGCGACGGGTTTTCACTCAAGTTCGGAATCGGAAGGTTGAAGGTGCCGTCTGGGCGCCGAACGATCGTGACGTGCGGCGATTCGACGTCGAGCGCTTTCAAACCATAGAGTCGCGCGGCGCCGGGGAAGAGATCGCGTAGATTATAGGCCACCTCGACGCGCGCGATTTCGGCAATTGGTTCGTTGCGCTGCGAGGTCACGCTGACGTTCTCCAGCGTCGCATGCGACGCGCCGAAACGAGCGGAACGGAAGGAAAGGTTGACGTGTGCAAAAGTCCGCGCGGCCTCGATCAGCGCCATCTGCGCGACGGCCTGTCGCTGCCAGAAGCTCAGCAGCGCGAGCGACAAAAGCACGATCGCCGCTGCGGCCCACCACCGGCCTGCTTGGGTGCGCGTCATACTCGCGCTTTTTCCCAAGCGGGAAGCCGCTTATTGCGCGGAGGCCGTTTCCTGAACGGATCCTGAGCAGTTCTTAACGGATGCAGCCACGAAGCAAGCGCGAGCTTTGAGCTTTACGACCGAGCTGCGCGTCCCGTCTGATGCGGCGTTTCTTTCGCTCGTTGAGTCCTTTGTTCGCGACGCTGCGACGCGCAGCGAGCTCGGCGACGACCAGCGGCAACGCATCGCCAGCGCCGCAGGCCTTGCGTTCGCAATTACGATCGAAGAGGCGCTGACCGAATCTTCGGAACCACTGCACCTCGTTGCCGCCTGTACGCCTTCGCATCTCATGCTCTCGCTTTTCGAGCGCGGTCTGCCGACCGACGATGCGCTCGCGCGGCGAAGTTCGAAATGGAGCGAGCTCAGTGACGCGGTCGACGAAGCGCATTGGCACTTGCATGGCTCGGCTGGAAGCGAACTGCGTTTGGTCGTCGCGCGCCCCCACGGCATGGGCAGTACGAACCTCGTCGCACCTCGAGAAGACGACGCTCCGCTTGCGCCGCCGCAAGAGTACACGGTGCGCCGCTTCGAGCCCACCGATGCGGCCGGCGTCGCGCGCGCGTTCTATCTCACCTATGGTTACGCGTACGATCTGCCGGCGGTGTACGTTCCGTCACGGCTGATCGAACTCAACCAAAGCGGACGATACTACTCGATCGTGGCGATCGACGCCGGCGGTGAGGTCGCAGGCCATTACGCGCTCGCCCGCGAGGCGGGCGCACCCGTCGCCGATGCGTGCGGCGCGGTCGTACTGCCGGCGCACCGGGGACGCGACTTGCTCAACCGTTTGCGCGATCGGGCCGAAGAAGAAGCGGTCGCACTTGGACTGGCGGCCTATTATTCCGAGCCGGTCACCGATCATCCGCGGACCCAAGCCGCCAGCGAGAGCTTCGGTGCAAAGGCGTGCGGCATTACGCTCGGTGAAGCGCCGCGCAACTTCGTCGCCCGCCATATGGAGCTCTCCACCACATCCCAGCGCCAAAGCTGCATGCTTTACGTC
>JAFAOZ010000021.1 GCA_019247395.1 Vulcanimicrobiota bacterium
ATAACGCGTACTCCGCGATCGCGGCCGTGCCGGGTACCTTCGTGCCGCCGAACCAGCAAGGCTGGAACCAGACGGTGTATATTCGCGGCGGCAACTTCGATCAAGTCGGCTACGAATTCGACGGCGTCCCGGTGAACCGGTCGTTCGATAACTATCCCGGAAGCACAGCGGGAACCCTTGGCCAGCAAGAACTCCAAGTTTACGCCGGCGGCGGCACGGCCGGCGAGAGCACGAGCGGCCTCTCCGGTTTCATCAACCAAGTCATCAAGACGGGAACCTATCCCGGGTACGCGAGCGTTAGCGGCGGGATCGGCTCTACGACGTACTATCACAATCTGCAGGCGGAGGTCGGCGGCGCGTCACCCGACCGCATGTTCTCCTATTACGTCGGCGTCGGCGGCTACAACCAGGATTACCGCTACCTCGATCAATTCAACGGCTCAAACCTCGGGCTGGTTTGGGGTTATCCCGCGATCGCGTTCAACACGACCAATCAATTTTTCGGCGGCGTCTATCCGATCTGCGGTTATAATCCGCCGAGCGGATCCGGTTTTTATAACGGCCCGAATCCATCGCCGGTCTGGGACCCGTTCACGCTCAATCCGGGTCAACCTGGGTACGTGCCGCTGCCCGTCAACACGATGAACAGGCACGACCTTGGAAACGATCCGGGCTGCTATCAAACGATTACGCCGGCCTACAATGCATTCGGCGTTTCGAATCTGGCGGACCGCGAGAGCGTGGTCAACCTCCATATCGGCGTCCCGCACCGCCACGATTCGGGACGCGACGATATTCAGATTCTCTACAATGTCGTCGCGCTGCAAACGCAGTTCTACTCGTCGCAAAACGATCTCGGCCCTAACGTCATCACGGCACTCAGCCAAGTTTTTTACGGCCAGAATGTGCCGGAGGTCTGGCCGGATTTCGTGACCTGGCCGAGCGGCACGCACTTCGGCCAAGGTGCGAACGGGCTCTCGCCGGTTCCATATTTCGCGCCGAGCTCGCCAGGTGGCCGCTGCGCCAACGTCGATCCCTACGGTTTCTACCCCGGTTTCCACGTTGCCGGCCAATGCGCGCCGGGAACCTTCTCCGCCGTGCCGCCCGCGAACCGCGATTCGTATTGGAACAACGCGTCGATCTTTAAGCTTCAATACCAGCATAATATTGGATCGAGCGCGTACTTCCGAATTTACGGATACGGTTTTTACTCCGACTGGCTGCAGGCAAGCGCACTGAGCTATGGCACGCCGTTCTTTGGGTTCGGCGCGCTCAGCTACGATTACGAGCTCGAAGCGCACACGCGCGGGCTGGCGGCGACGTTTGCCGATCAGCTCGGGACCGAACACCTCCTTACATTCGACGCGAACTACGTTTCCTCGACGACCAACCGCTACAACAACACGAACTTCAACAACGCTCCGACAACGTCGGCAACGAATCTTACCAACGGCAAAGAATGCTTCGCGATGTACACCGGCAGCGTTTATCCGGGTGGTCAGGTCTATCAAGCAGGTCAGCCCGCGCCGTGCAATAGCAATCTCGGCTCGGGGCAATTCAGTACGCTCACCAGCGGCAGCTTCGCCGACCCGACCGACACCGGCGTCTGTTCGTCCGGAAGCTACACATGTTTGACGAAGCTGCCGCCGGGTGCGTCGTGGCAGGTTACGTACACCGGGAACTCCGGCTTTCTCAACACGGTGCGGCCGAATTTTACGGCGGTCGCGTTGCAAGACCAGTGGAATCCGAGCGATAAGCTCAACGTCAACATCGGCCTTCGCGAGGAGAAGTACGAATACGACCTCGCCAATACGTCGGCCGACGGCCAAAATTTCTGGTTCTTAGCGGGTCAGCGCGAATTCTGCTACAATCCGCAAACGCTCGCCCCGTACTTTATTCCAACACCGCCGGCAAGCGGCCAGCCTCCGCTCCCATTCATCGGCTTTAACTGCCCGATCGACAATTCAATTCCGGCACATCCCGTGCAGACGGTACACCCCGACGGTAAAGACGGCCACCTGCTTTTGAGCAACAACTATCCG
>JAFAOZ010000317.1 GCA_019247395.1 Vulcanimicrobiota bacterium
CGCATCGAAAATTTCACGATAGCTATCGACGTCGCGGCCGACGAGCTCGCGCAAGTCGTGGCCGGCGGAAAACGCAGCGCCTTCGCCGCGCAGAATAATGGCACGAACGTCACGCTCCGTCGCGAGTTGCGCGAGCGCGGTATCGAGCTCGCGCATCATCTGCAGCGAGAGCGCGTTGCGTTTCTCCGGCCGCTTCATGGTAAGGACGGCGACTTCGTCTTCGCGCTCGACCGCGGTCGCGGGGTTGGATTCTACGGCTTTCATCCTAACAACTTGGGCGATGCAGGCCCTTCGACTCAGGCACGTACGTGCCTTCGCTCAGGGTGACAAAAATGGTGGGCGATGACGGGCTCGAACCGCCGACATCCTCCTTGTAAGGGAGGCGCTCTCCCAGCTGAGCTAATCGCCCGTGTCGTCCGCAATTCGCGCAGATGGCACGCTCCCCTCGTAAGGTTTAGCCAAGCTTGAGAACCGGGGAAGGTTTTAGCGAGACGCCTACGTTGAAGAAACACCGCCGCGCCGCATACTCCAGCGACATCAAAAACGTCGCATTGGCGCGTCAGAGCATTGCCAGCTTTGCCGTATCTTGCGGATTCCCGGAGGAAGACGTCTCGGATATTCGCCTTGCTGCCGGCGAAGCACTAAGCAACGCCGTGGAACACGGCAGCGGAACGAGCGCTCGGAACATTCTCGTCGAATGCACGTTCGAGAACGAACTCCTGACGATCGTCATCGAAGACAGCGGTAGTTCGTTTACCGAACCTTCCATGCAGGCGACCGTCGAGCCGGACGACCGCGGCCGCGGTTTTGGAATATTCCTCATGCGCCGGTTGATGGACGAGGTTACGTTCGACCGAAACGGTTCAATCGTTCGCCTCGTCCGCCGTCGCGGTTAGGACGGCTTAGTTCTTGTCCGCGATCTTCTTCTGCAGGAGGTCGACGGCCGCGCGTAATTGGTCGTCCTTTTCTACGTCGCCGAAGCGCGCATCGCGATTCTCGTCGACGCGCAGGTCCGGCTCGATACCACGCAGGTTGATGTCGCGCCGGTTCGGCGTGAGATAATGCGCGGTCGTGACTTTGATTGCGGCGCCGTCGGGCAGTGGGGTAAGCGTCTGCATCACGCCCTTGCCGAAGGTCTTCGCGCCGACCAGCATGCCGATTCCGTCGTCCTGAAGCGCTCCCGCGGTAATTTCCGATGCAGAGGCGGTGTACTGATTGACGAGCACCGTGACCGGAAGCGTAATCGACGGATCGCTGTCGGCGTCGTAGGTACGCGCCGGCTGACCGCGCTCCTCGACGGTCAACAGCGCTTTATTCGCGATAAAGCGCGAGCTAATGTCGAGTGCCGAGTTTACGTAGCCGCCGCCATCGTTGCGAAGGTCGAGCACGAGCGCTTTCGCCCCGGCGTCGCGCAGTCGCGCGACCGCGGTGTCGAACTCGCTGGTCGTAGCCCGTCCAAATTCCATCACCCAAATGTAGCCGATCCCGTTGGGCAGCATTCGGAAGACGACCGTCGGCGGATGCACGGTTTCGCGAGTGATGCTAACCGGCGCCACGGCTGCGCCGGAGCGCTGCACCGCTACTGAAACGATCGTGCCCTGTGCACCTCGAAGGCGACTGCTGACGCCGTCAACGCTGAGGCCTTTCGTCGTGGTGCCGTTGACTGCGGTGATGAGGTCGCCGACTTGCAGGCCCGCGCGCTCCGCCGGCGTGGCGGGCAGCACGTACGTGATGCGCACGAAACCGGACGTGGTGTCGGGCTGAATCATAACGCCGATACCGCCGATGGGTTTGGGATCGAGCGCGTCCGTGAACGCCTTGAACTCGTCGGGAGTGAAGAACTGCGTATAGCGATCGTTCGTCGCTTTCGCCATCGCGTCAATCGCTGCGTACGCGAATTCACTGGGGCTTGCGTGCGCCGCTCGAGCCGACGTCGCGATCGCGTCGTCGAGTTGCGACATCGTCGCGTCGCGGTCCGATTGCGCGTGCAATGCCGGCGGCTTGATCGTGACGCCGTGTTTGTGCGCGGTTTGCGCGAGGGCGTCGGAGGCCGCCGCGAGCAAGACCTGCGGATCGACCGGCACGTAATATTTGGTCGTCAGCAACGCAAAACTTTCCGTCACGTCGCCGGCGACTTGATACGGGAGCGCGGCGGGCGCCGCACCAACACAAAAGAAAGCGAGCAGTACGGCGGCCGCCGCGCTACGTCGCGAGAATACGGAAAACGACTTCATCACAATCCCCTCTTCGGTATGTACCGGCATAACGCATGGCACGCGCTCGCCGTTGCGACAAAAAGGTTAGAGCGCGCGCCCGGTCGCGGCGCGGCGCAGCCGGTCCATCATCGCGCGCCCCAGTCCGCGCTCGGCAATCGGCTGGACGTCGATGCGCTCGAGGCCGAGCGCGTCGAGCTCGTGCAGGGTCTCGAAAAAGCGAGCTGCCGCTTCCCGCAGATCGCCCCGAGCCGAAAGCCGTCGCGAAACCGCGTACCCATCGAACTCGTCCCGTAAGGCAAGCGCCGCGGCCCCCGAGCGCTCGTCGCTCGGAACCGCAGCGGGCTCAACGAGGCGCACCGGCGTCGCCGGTGCGTAGTGCTGCGGCAACATCCCTGGGGCCCGATAGCCGTGAGTTGACGGGGCCCGAAGCGGACCGACGACGGCCTCGATCGCCTCAACTTCGATCGCTCCCGGACGCAGGAGCTCAAAACCGCCGTCGATCGCGACGATGGTGGACTCGAGACCATGTTCGGCCGGGCCGCCATCCAACAGCAGATCGACCGCATCGCCGAGGCCGGCCGCGACGTGTTGCGCCCGGGTTGGACTCAAACTCCCGAACGGATTGGCGGAAGGCGCCGCCAGCGGCTCACCGACCGACTCGAGCAAGGCGCGCGCAACGGGATGCGACGGCATGCGTACTGCAACGGTCTCCAGACCAGCGGTCACGAGGTCCGGTACCTCGGGCCGCTTGGCAAGCACCAGCGTCAGCGGGCCCGGCCAGAAGCGTTCCCGCAACACCTGGGCAGCGCGCGGCATCGACGCTACGACTCGCGAGAGCATCGCTTCATCCAAGAC
>JAFAOZ010000314.1 GCA_019247395.1 Vulcanimicrobiota bacterium
TGGCGATGTCTGGTACTGGTTCAAGAAAATAAAAAGTTCGCGTCGCTACGGCCGTAAGGCGATTGACGTATCGTTCGATCCCCAGCCCGGCAACCCGACTGATGTGACCATTTCCGAAAGCCATAAGCTTAAGCCTAGCAACGGCAATATCGCGTACTCGGTTTTTCTTCAGGCCTGTTTCTTTTACACGGGAGGGGAGTGGTGCGTACCCGCCCAGGGTTGGATAGGGATTTCCACGGAATAGCGTTTCTTGCATGAAGATCGGCACCTTGGAAATGAAGATCGCTCGGGTCGAAGGATTTCAAGTGCGCATCCGCACGTCCGACGGCCGCAACATTCGCTCCGATCGTGAAGGCATGCCGCCGTGGCCGTATGAGAAAGGCGCGCGGGATCGGTGGTCCGTCGCACGTTGGAAACAAGAACGGTTCGTCAGCCTCTATCCCGGGTTCGGCGTGGACGTACTCGACGGCGACGGTGAAATTGTTGAGTTCGGTCAAACGCTGCTTGAAACGGTGCGCGAAAGTTACGATTGAACGTTTATTTTTCGCGAACTATTAAAGAAAGTTAACTTCTCGAAAAGGGGGCGGCGCGGGGGCTCGGCCAAGTAGGCGCGGCTGGAAAGGGAGGAAGCGCGCGTGCAGTATCGGTTGGCCGGGCTGTTATTTTTTCTGCTCGTTGGCGTTGGAGCGTTCGCGGCGTGCAGCGGCGGTGCAAGCACAACGAGCAGGCTGTTGCCGGCTTCCGATATTTCGCACGGGACCGCGTCCTCGCCGATCAAGCACGTCATCGTCGTTATTCAAGAAAACCGCAGCTTCGACGATTTTTTTGCAACGTTCCCCGGCGCAAACGGAACGACGGTCGGACTTGCCAAGCCGATGCCGTCGCCCATCGCGCAAGCGTGCCGGGCAGCGGGCCAGCCCGTCATCACGCGGCCGACCTCAGTTCCGCTGACGGAAGTCGACATCGAGGGCAACGGCTTCTACAAAAACTTCAACCACTTTCACGACCTCGCCCATAACTACAAATCCGGGTACCTGCTCGAATGCGACTCGGCCGCGGGGCAGCCGAACAGTTCGAATCCATGCAAGATGGATGGGTTCGATCTTTCGCTGGACGGCGCCGACGGATCCGGCGGCGCGACCTGCACCTACGACTATCAATACGTCAACCCGATCGACATCGCGCCGTACTGGACGCTGGCGCAGCAATACGTCTTGGCGGATAACGCTTTCCAAACTCAGGGAAGCGAAAGCTTTACGGCACACCAAGAGTTGATCGCCGGCGGCACCGCAATCGACGGACAGGACAGCATTATCGATGATCCGAGCTACTTCCCGTGGGGTTGCGACGGCAATCCGTCGAGCGAAGTTACGAATTTGCTGACGACCTCGGGACAATATAAAGGCTTTGCGGGCCCGTTTCCGTGCTTGAGTTACGCGACGATCCGCGATTTGCTCGACGCGCACAACATCTCGTGGAAGTTCTACGCCGAGAAAGTCTACGGTTGGAAGAGCCCAAAGCGTTCGAGTGCCGGCATTTGGAGCGCGTTCGACGCGATCAATGCGGTTCGGTACGACACGGCTGAGTGGGGGAAGAAAGTCGTTTGGCCCGACACGAAGGTCTTTACGGACATCAAGGCCGGTACGCTTCCCGCGGTAGCGTGGATAACGCCCGACGCCGTCAACTCCGATCACCCGCAAGAAAAAAGCGACACAGGCCCATCCTGGGTCGCGCAAATCGTCAACGCCGTCGGAAAGAGCAAGTACTGGAAGTCGAGCGCGATCGTGGTGCTGTGGGACGATTGGGGCGGCTACTACGACCACGTCTCCCCGCCGTTCTACGACAATCAGGGGGGCCTCGGCTTCCGTTTTCCGCTGCTGATCGTCTCGCCGTACGTTCAGGCGCACGTCGAACATACGCAGTATGAAACGACGAGCATTCTACGCTACATCGAGGATAACTGGGGCTTAGGAACGCTCGGTCAGGAAGATTCCCGCGCCACTGGTCTTGAGAACGCGTTTAACTACTCGCAGACGCCGCGGCCCTTCCAAACGATTGCGCCGAAGTATTCGCAGTCGTTCTTTCTGCATCAGCGGCAGTCCGGAATTCCGCCCGATTCGGAATGAGACCATTCGGCGCACTCGCAATGCTGGCGCTGCTCGTCGCGTGCGGTACCCGGCTTAGACTAGGCGCTCCGTCCGTCGGACAATATGAGGCAACGCGCCGGCAACCCCAAAACACGCCGATCAAGCACGTCGTCATCCTGATTCAAGAAAACCGA
>JAFAOZ010000332.1 GCA_019247395.1 Vulcanimicrobiota bacterium
TTCTCGTTAGCAGCGACGTCGATCCGGACCGCTTCGTCCGGACGGTGCAGCGGCACTATGGCGTCGTCGTGCCCGACGGCGCTTGATCTCGGCCGCCGACTTTTTGCCGGCGCGCCTGTCGTTGCGGAGTTTGCGCACTGCAGCGGCAGAATGTCACGGTTGCGACCTTTATAAGTACGCGACTCAAACTGTTTTTGGCGAAGGCCCCGCTCGCGCCCGAATGATGATGGTCGGCGAGCAGCCCGGCGACAGCGAGGACCGCGAAGGTCATCCGTTCGTCGGGCCGGCCGGGCGCCTGTTGCATCGCGCGATGGAAGAGGCCGGCATCGACGAGCGCCAAGTTTACGTCACCAACGCGGTCAAGCATTTCAAATTCGTCGAGCGCGGCAAGCGACGCATTCACGCAAAGCCCAAGACGATCGAAATCCGCGCGTGCAAACCGTGGCTCGAAGCGGAGATCGCAGTCGTCCATCCGGCGTTGATCCTCGCACTCGGCGCCACTGCGGCGCAATCGCTCCTGGGCTCGAGTTTTCGACTCCTGGCCAACCGCGGCAAACTGATCGATGCGATCCTGCCAACTCGCGTGATGGCCACGATTCACCCCTCCGCAATCCTGCGTGCACCCGACGACCGCACGCGCCATCGCGAGATGGGCAAGTTCATCGAAGACTTGCAAGCCGCCCAAGCGGCGTTAGCGGGGTAAAACGACGTCATGCGCAACATTGACAAAGTCGCCGACGGATTCGGCGTGCTCGAAAACGGTGAGCAGCTTCAAACGGCCGTAATGGTGCTCGACTCGGGCGAGGAGAGCGGCCCGCTCGGCAACGAGCATCCCGATAGCGAGCAGGTGCTCTACGTCGTCGACGGTCTCGTCGAGGGCGAAATCGACGGCAAGCACTTCTCGATGACGACGGGCGACAGCGTCATCGTGCCGCCCGGCGCCGCCCATCGGTTCGTCAATCGCTCGATGGATCGCGCCGTGACGTTTAACGTCTACGCGCCGAAAGCGTACTAATTCACCGCACCATCTGGCGCCGTTGGGCGCGTTCTTGGGGCGCACGTGCCGTGTTGTCCGCGGCTTCCCGGGTGCGTCCTGTGTCCTGCTCCGACGAACCGACCAGGTGGCCGTGCGCGACTTCGCCGCCGAGCCAGCCCGAAATGGCGAGGAGAACGAAGCCGAGGCCCGTTAGCGCATAACCGGCGACCGACGTGTGATCGAGAAATCGAATCGCGCACGCCCATCCAAAGATAACGATCATTGCGATGTTGAGCGTCATGTGCCACGCCGCAACGCTCTTAGCGCGCGCCGTCATCGGCGCACTGAGGTAATCAACGAAGCCGAAGAACGCGGCGATCAGGCCGCCGATAACTCCAAAGAGTATCAGCCACGTGCTCATTGCCGCCCAAAAGACCGGTCCTTGCCAAATCGAGATCAGATCCGCAATGACCGCGGCGGCGAAACAGCCGATTGGAAGCGTTACGAACAACGGATGGAGCGGGTGGCCGGCGAGAGTTGCCTTACCTTGCATGGCGAGTGCGTACCCATCGCCCCGCTCCGGCAATCGGAACCGGCTGATCGCTCAACTGGCTGCGGCGCAGGGTTTGGGGGAACGGGTAAAGAGCGGTAACGATGACTCCGGCCGCAGCGATTTTGGCGTTGCTGGCGCTCGCGCCGCCCGCCGCGCTTGCCCGCGACGAAGGCGCGGTTCTCTACGACACCAACTGTTCGTCGTGCCACGGAATACGCGGCGAAGGGAGCAACGTCGCACCGCCGCTTATCGGGAAGTCTGCCGCCGCCGTGCATTTCATGATGGACACCGGCCGAATGCCGGCGGCCGTGCCTGGCGTGAACGAAATTCCGCGCCCGCCGCGCTTCACTCAGAGGCAAATCGATCAGATCGTGACGCACGTAATGTCGCTCGCGGGAGAACGCTCGCGCAGATCGTTGCCGATGCTCCAAGCCGGCAACGTCAAGCACGGCGGCGAGCTCTACAGCGAGAATTGCGCGCAATGCCACGGCGCGGTCGGCGACGGCGCATCGGTCGGGGCCAACAACGTCGCTCCGAATCTCGCGACCGCGACGGCCTTTCAAATCGCGGAAGCAGTTCGCGTCGGTCCGGGCATCATGCCGCGCTTCGGCACAAAGGCCCTCAGCGATCGCGACGTTGACGACATTGCAGCGTACGTCAAGGATGTCGAGACGCGCGCCGGCGACCTCAACGGCGCCAATTCGGGCGGCCTTCCGCTAGCGCACATCGGTCCTGCCGCCGAAGGCTTCGTCGCGTGGTTCTTTGGAATGGGCGCACTCCTGCTTTTCATTCGCGCAATCGGCACCGCGGGCAACAATTAGACGCGAGCGCTTTCCGCGCCAAGACGCCAGAAGCACAGCAACATTCCAATCAGGCCCGCGATCCCTAATAGCGGCGACCACAGCATGCCGGTCAAAATTGCCAGCGCGCAGATCGCGATCAGAATCGGATACGGTGTTTCCGTCGTGAAGATGCCGAGATCTTCTCCATCGACCAGGTTGCTCGATTCATACGGGTAATCGCCGGGCAAATCGGCGTCGCGCTCCGCTACAACGGCGTAGAGCGCGGCGAAGGTCAGAGCCGCGCCCATAAAGCCCAAGAGCGCCGTGCCGGCACCTTCCTCATGCGCCACGAAAAAATACGTAATCGCAATTGCGGCGCCAAACGCCGCCGAGACTAAAAATATTCCAACAAACGATCTCATGCTTCGGCAGCGGGGCGGCGGCTGCGAATCGGCGGGAGCTCGTCGAAGTTGAACTCGGGCGGCGGCGAGCTCGTTAGCCACTCCAAGGTATAACCGCCCCACGGATTCGCCGGCACGGGCAGACGCCGCCGTGCCGCAAGCACCACGTCGAGGAAAAATGTCGCGACCCCCGCAGCGATGACCGCGGCGCCCGCGGTCGCAATCGCATTGAGCAACGCTAAATGATCGATCGGCGCGTATGTGAAGACGCGCCGCGGCATGCCCTCGATGCCCATGAAGCCCATCGGTATGAACGTCATATTGAACCCGATGAACATGAACGCAAAGACCCATCGCCCCAACCGCTCGTCGAGCTTGA
>JAFAOZ010000194.1 GCA_019247395.1 Vulcanimicrobiota bacterium
GACTGCTGCTTCTGCTCGTTCGATCGAACGGAAGCCTCGTCGATAGGGACACGATTGCTGCGCAACTTTGGCCGAAGACACCTCTCAGCGAGAACAACCTTTCACAGCACGTCTATTTGCTCCGGAGACGGCTCAACGAATGCGCAAAGGACCGGGACTACGTCGTGACGGTACGAGGAAAGGGCTTTCGCTTTGTCGCGCCGGTAAGCGTCGCGGCTCCCGGGTTAACTGCGCAGCAGTTAACTGCGCAACGGCGGACCTTTGACCGCGGATTCGCTCTCCGTTCGGACGCTGAACCGGAAGTGGTTCAGCAATACTGTCGCGGCTGTTATCTGCTCGAACGGCGCACCGCGAGCGCACTCGGAGACGCGACGCGAGCGTTCGATGCGGCGCTGCACTTACGCCCCGGCTACGTACCGGCGTTGATCGGGCTCGCCCGCTCGTACGGATTCTTGGCGCAATACTCGTACGCGCCGGGATCGTACGCCTATCCCAAGGCTAAGGCGGCCGCTCTGCGCGCGCTCGAGCTCGACTCGTCATCGGCGGACGCTCGCGCGACGCTGGGAACCCTTCTGCTCTTTTGCGACTGGAACTGGAAAGCGGCCGAACGGGAGATCGACACGGCAATTCGGCTGAACCCCAAGTCGACGTCCGTCTACGTCAACGCGGCTTGGTTCTACACGTGCAAAGGTTCGCGCGAAAATGCGCTGCGCTACATGGAACAAGCTCTGCTTGTCGAGCCGTCGTCTCCGGTGCTTCAAATGTGCCTTGCGCGGGGCTTCCTGCACATCGGCGAGTTCCAGCGCGCGATCGAAGCGTTTTCAAGCCTTATCGAAACGGTTCCGGATCTGTCCATCGCTCGGCGCCATCGCGCTCAGGCGTACCTGCTCAACGCGCAGCCCGCCGAAGCGCTTGCCGATCTGCTCGTCCTGCCCGTCGACCGGGCCGACGACCTCGCTCTGCGTTTACCATTGCTCGCGCGAGCGTACGCGGATTGCGGCGAAACGGAGCGAGCCGAGGAAATCTATCGCGTGCTGCTTGAAACGAGCCACACCGAGTTCGTTACCGAATGTAACCTAGCGCTCGTTGCGGTGGGCCTTCGCCGCCTGGACGAGGCACTGCAGCATTTGGAGCACGCATTAGAGCGTCGCGAACCAGCGCTACTCCTGCTCTATAACCTGCCCTGGTTCGAGCCGATCGCGCAGCGTGCCCGATTTAAGGCGGTCCTCCGCGCCACCGATCGCCCTTTAGGATGATACGATCAGGCCCCGTGCGGCGCCGAAGCCTATTCGGCGCGCGCCGGGCTTTTCGCACCATCCGCGCAGCGTAACCTCATCGCCGTCTTCGAGGAACGTACGCTTCTCGCCGTCGCTCATCTCGATCGCACGTTCGCCGTTCCACGTCAGCTCGATCAGGCTGCCTTGCGTGCCCGGTTCGGAGCCGCTGATTGTTCCCGAGGCAAAGAGATCGCCCGGTCGCGCGACCGCACCGTTTGCGGTCGCATGTGCCAACTGCTGCGCGACGTTCCAATACAAGTCGCGAGCGTTCGTTCGCGAGATTTGCTGCGGCGCGTCACCATGCTCGCGCATGCGCGCCGTTTGAAGCTCGACCGACAACTGCACGTCGTAGGCCCAGGGTCCGCCGGCGCGCAGATAGTCGAGCGGCGCTGGTTCTTGGGGCGGCCCTTCGACGCAGAACGGTTCCAGCGCGTCGAGCGTAACGATCCAGGGTGAAATCGTCGTCGCAAATGATTTGCCTAAGAACGGTCCAAGAGGTTGGTACTCCCACGCTTGGATATCCCGCGCGCTCCAATCGTTCACCAGCAGCAAGCCGAAGATGTGCTCGCGCGCATCGTCGGCCGCGATCGGCGTGCCGAGTGCGTTGCCGGGACCGGTGACGAAGCCCATTTCGAGTTCGATATCGAGCCGTCGGCTCGGCCCAAACTCCGGCACAGCAGCGTTTGGTGGCTTGCGCTGCCCGCACGGCCGCCGAACCGGCGTCCCGTCGATGACGATCGTGCTCGATCGTCCGTGATATCCCACCGGCAGCCATCGCCAGTTCGGCAACAGCGCTTCGGCATTCGGACGAAAGAGCCGACCGAGATTCGTCGCATGCTCGATCGACGAATAGAAATCAACGTAGTCACCGATCTCCATCGGCACGTGCATCGTTGCTCGAACACGGTCGATTAAAAAGTGCTCCGGTCCCGCATCGCGCAGCCGCGGGTCGCCGCCGGCGCGCAACAGCTCCGAAAGCCGGCCCCGTACCGCGCGCCAAACGGTTTGCCCAGCCGCCAGAAAGGGATTGAGCTCCGGCGCCTCAAGCAGTTCCCGCTCGCAGCAATCATCGAACCACCCGGCGTCTGCGACGGCGCGGCAATCGAGAATCTTCTCGCCGATCGCGACGCCGATGCGGCGGAGCGCTCGCTCCACGCTAAAGACACCGAACGGCAGATTCTCGATCGGGAAATCGCTCTCGATTGGGACGGGCAGCCACGACTCGCTCATCGCGGCGGCAAGATTCCAAGCGCCATCAGATCGGCGACGGGCTCGTCGAAGCTGCAGCTGCCGTAAGCGACGAATGCTTCACGCCGCGCGCGTTGCAGGTCCGCGAGCTCGACGCGCAGGTCCCGCCACGCAAATGAGGCGTCCTCGAACGAAAACGCCGCCGGGTCTTCTTCAGCGACCACGCGCGCGAGTGTTTCGCGATCGACTCGCGGCGCCAGCGCCGCTGCCGCCAGGATGTTGAGAAATCCGTGCATCGAGAAGCCTGTCGCGCCATCCACGTGGCGCACCGGATGATGCAGTCCCGCGGTTGCCTTAAATGCAACGCCCGCGTGCGCTGCCGCCGCAATGAAATCCGTAACGTCGTCGACGCTCGGAAACGCTTCGGCGCTTTCGCCGCCGCACCGCAGTTTCGCTCGTAGCTGCATGCGCGCGAGCGCATCCATGACCGAGCTTAGCATCGGCCACCAGGGGGCCGCACGCGGAATCTCCACGTAAACCGGCAGATCGCGCAACCCAAACGTCGTAATGCCGGCTTCGAGCTCGCCCGTCACGTCGAGAATTTCATCGGCGCTTAACACCTCGCGCAACGGCGATATGCTCTTTGCGATCGGAATCTCGAGCGCTTCAATATGCGATCCGGTTCGGCGTAGCGCACTCAGACGTTCTAGGACGTTTGTGTCGCCGTCGGCGATAACCGACAGCGGGGCCTCGTGCCAATCGGGCGATTCAAACAAGAGCGGCGCCGGCAGGATGAAGCGGCCCAACATCCATGCCTGCGGCCCTCCTCGGGCCGTTTCGTACTCGATGCACGCTTGCGGCGCCGGCAGCTTCGCCGGCGGAAAGAGTCCGGCGTAATCGATCAACGCGGCGAAGGCCGCGCGGGCCGAGGCCCGCAGCGCGGTGGAGGTCGTCATGACGGCTGCTTCGACAGGGCCGCTCGGGAGGCTTCGCCAAGTCGCCTGCCATGAGTACGGCGACCGAAGCGCGCAGCAATCCGCTCGCACAGATCGACTGGGACTACGTCGAGTTCTACGTCGGCAACGCCAAACAAGCGGCACACTTTTACATGTCGGCGTTTGGATTCGACCAAATCGCGTACGCCGGCCCGGAAACCGGCCTGCGCGACCGCGTCAGCTATCTGCTCGAGCAGAACAAGCTGCGCTTCGTTATCACCGCGAGTCTCTTGCCGGACGACGAAATCGCGCGCCACGTGGCGCTGCACGGCGACGGCATCAAAGACATCGCCATCCTGGTCGCGGACGCACGAGCCGCTTTTGAAAAGGCGGTGCAGGGGGGCGCGCGCGTCGTGCTCGAGCCTACCGTTCTTGAAGACGCGAGCGGCCGCCTGACGAAGGCGACCATCGCCACGTACGGCGATACGGTTCACTCCTTCATCGAGCGCGAAGGCTATGCCGGCATCTTTGCGCCGGGATTCGTCGAGGCCCGAAAGTCGATCGAGCACGCCGCCAAGCCGGCCCTCCAGTTCATCGATCATTGCGTCGGCAACGTCGGCTGGGGCGAGATGGATGCGTGGGGCGACTTTTACGGACGCGTCTTCGGCTTCTCCCAGCTGGTGTCGTTCGACGACAAGGATATTTCAACCGAGTATACCGCGTTGCGTTCAAAGGTGATGACCGATCCGCGTCACCGCGTGAAGTTTCCGATCAACGAGCCGGCGCAGGGCAAGAAGAAATCGCAGATTGAGGAGTACCTCGAGTTCTATCGCGGAGCCGGCGTGCAGCACATGGCGATCCGGACCGACGACATCGCCGCCACGATTCGCGCGCTCAAGGCCAACGGGGTCGAGTTTCTCGATACGCCCGACTCATATTACGACATGCTCCAAGAACGCGTCGGGAAGATCGACGAAGCGATCGAGACGCTGCGCGACTTGCGCATTTTGGTGGACCGCGACGATTTGGGATACATGCTGCAAATCTTTACCAAGCCGCTCCAGGATCGGCCGACGGTCTTTTTCGAGATCATTCAACGCAAGGGAAGCCTCTCGTTCGGTAAGGGCAACTTCAAAGCGCTTTTTGTCTCCATCGAGCGCGAGCAAGAGAAACGAGGCACGCTGTAGTTACGGGAACGGCGCTCGATCGCGCCCGGCTGCTGGACTGGTACCGCTCGAATCGCGAACGCACCGCGTCGCTCTTCGATTTGGTCGGCGATTCCGCGCATTACGACCGGCCCATTCCGCTGCGCCACCCGTTCATTTTTTACGAAGGCCACATTCCGGCGTTCAGTTTCAACACCCTCAACGTTCGCGCACTTGGTGAGCCGGACGTCGACGCTGCGTTGCAGCAACTCTTCGAACGCGGCATCGATCCCGGCTCGATCGACGAGGCGCGGCGGCACGAACACCGGTGGCCGGATCGCGATGCGGTGGCAGCTTTTGCTGCGAAGTGCGACGAGCGGGTGCGCGCGGCGCTCGAATCGGCAAAGCTCGAGGATGAATCCGTGCCGCGCCTGGTCCGCGCGCAAGCGGTCTACACTATTTTAGAACACGAGCTCATGCATCAGGAGACGTTGATGTACATCCTGCATCAACTGCCCTTCGAGCGCAAGCGCCGGTTAAGCTTTCGGCACGAAGATCGAGCGCTGCCGCCCGGCGAGATGCGCAGTGTGGCCGCCGGCACGGTGACGCTCGGCGCCGACCCCGATGCGATTGCCTTTGGGTGGGATAACGAATTTCTTCGCATGCAAGAGCAGGTCGGCGCGTTCGATATTGCCGCGTACCCGGTAACGAACGGCGACTGGCTGCGTTTTGTCGAGCAGGGCGGCCCGGTTCCGCATTTTTGGAGGCGCGGCGACGGCGTTTGGCTGCTGCGCCTGCAGTTCGAAGAAATTCCGCTACCCCGCTCCTGGCCCGTCTACGTGACGCATCGGGAGGCGCAAGCATACGCGAGCGCGATGGGGTTGCGTCTTCCGACGGAAGCCGAGTATCATCGGGCCGCCTTCGGAACGCCCGCCGGCGACGAGCGCGCCTTCCCCTGGGGCGACGAGCAGCCCGCTCCTCGCCACGGTAACTTCGGCTTCGAGCGATTCGACCCCGAGCCGGTTGACGCACATCCCGCCGGTGCGAGCGCTTGGGGAATTTTCGACCTGGTCGGCAACGGCTGGGAGTGGACGGCGACGCCGTTTGCGCCGCTGCCGGGCTTCGAGCCGATGGCATCGTACCCGCAGTACTCAGCCGATTTTTTCGACGGCCAACACTTCGTGATGAAGGGCGCATCGCCGGTCACTGCCCGCGAGTTCCTCCGGCGGTCGTTCCGCAACTGGTTCTACGACGACTATCCGTACGTGTATGCGAAGTTCCGCTGCGTAGCGTGATGCGAATCGCGGCGGCATGCGGGATTGCCGCGTTTACAGCGCTGGCGATCACCGCCTGCTCGAAGAGTTCGGAAGGCTTGACCGCAACGCCGGAGAGCTTGCGGATCGCTATTCTGATCAATCCGACGAACCTCAACCCTATCCTCGCGCAAAACGCGATAGAAAGCTTCGTCGACGGGCTTATGTTCGATTTGCTCGTCACGAACGACCAGCATCAGCGTCAGATCGCCGATCTTGCCGCGATCGTACCATCGCTTGCAAATGGCGGCATCAGCAAGGACGGCCTCACACTCACCTATCACCTCCGGCATAACGTCAAGTGGCAAGACGGTGCGCCGTTCTCCAGTCGCGACGTAAAATTTACATGGCGAGCGATCATGAACCCGAGGAACAACGCCGTCTCACGGCGTGGGTACGACCAGATTGCGACCATAGACACGCCGGACGCGTATACCGTCGTCATGCACATGAAACGGCTCTTCCCGCCGGCGGTCGACACGATCTTCGGCGAGAGCGACACGCCGTATCGCATCCTTCCGGCACATCTCTTAGCGTCGTATCCCGACATCAATCACGTGCCCTTCGATTCCGCGCCCGTCGGCACGGGCCCGTACTCATTCGTGCGCTGGCTACGCGGCGACCGCATACTCTTGCGCGCCAACCCCGGTTACTTCCGCGGCCGGCCAGGCCTGAACGAGGTGACGCTCGCGATCATTCCCGACGATCAGACGATGAGCGCCCAGTTGCGCTCGCACGAAGCCGGCCTCGGAATCGAAATCACAACCTCAAATTTTCGCGACCTCGCCGGCGCCGCCGGCGTGACGCGCCAACTTGCGCTTGCTCCCGCCTATACGGCGGTCATCTTTAATACGCAACGCGCGCCGTTCGATGACGTGCGCCTCCGGCGCGCACTCGTACTTGGCATGGATCGAGCAGCGCTCGTGCGCAACAACACGTACGGAACCGGAACGCTGGCCGTCGCCGATCTCTCGCCGTACTACTGGGCGTTCGACTCGGCGCTCCATCCCGAACCCTACGACCCGGCACAGGCGAAGGCACTGCTGGACGCTGACGGATGGCATACCGGCCCCGACGGCGTTCGCGTCCGCAACGGTACGCGGCTTGCGCCGCTTCTTGTCTATGGGCTCGGGAGCTCGGCCGTTCGTTCGATCGTTGCGCAAATTCAGCAGATGTACCGCGGGCTAGGCGTCGATCTGCAAGTTAAAGGATTCGATTACTCGACGCTCTACGCGGCCGCGCAAAGTGGCGGCATTCTCAACGGCGGCAAGTTCGATCTTGCCATGTACGCGTGGATTTCGGGGTCGGACCCCGACAACTCGTCGCAGTGGAGCTGCGGCATGATTCCGCCGGCCGGAAACAACGTCGCGCGCTACTGTTCCCCCGCGATGGAGGCCGCTCAGCGATTGGCGCTATCGACCTTTGACCGCTCGGTTCGCTCACACGCGTACGCCACGATTCAAGCGCTCCTTCTGCGCGACGCACCCGCAGCGTTCATTTACTATCAATCCCTGCGATACGCGCACGTCAGCGACTTGCAAAACTTTGCGCCAAACGGCATCAGCGAAGCCTGGAACGCCCAGGAGTGGCGGCGCTAGACGCCGTACGAAAAGCGGCCGCCGCCGGCGGTAACACAGCGCGAGGAGAGGGAATTGACCACGACCGCTACGGCTAAAAAAGTGCCGGTGACCGTCGCGTACGGCGACGGGATCGGGCCCGAGATCATGAGTGCGACGCTGCGGGTCCTGGAGGCCGCGGGTGCGAGCCTGGAGCTCGAGAGAATCGAGATCGGCGAATCGGTCTACAACAAAGGGCTGAGCAACGGCATCGAGCCGGCTTCCTGGGAGTCGCTGCGCCGCACGAAAGTATTTCTAAAGGCACCAATCACGACCCCGCAAGGCGGCGGGTTCAAGAGCCTCAACGTCACCGTTCGCAAAACGCTGGGCATGTACGCCAACGTTCGTCCTTGCGCGTCGCTGCATCCCTACGTTGCGACGAAACATCCGAATATGGATATCGTCATCGTGCGCGAAAACGAAGAGGACGTTTACGGCGGCATCGAGCACCGCCAGACGAACCAGGTCGCGCAGTGTCTCAAGCTGATCTCCCGACCGGGAAGCAAGAGAATCATCCGTTACGCCTTCGAATACGCCCACGCGAACAAACGCCAAAAAGTTACCTGTTTCACCAAAGATAACATCATGAAGATCACGGACGGCTTGTTCCACCGGACCTTCAACGAAATCGCAGCCGAGTATCCCGACATCGAGAACGAGCATTGGATCGTCGATATCGGGGCCGCAAAGATGGCCGACACGCCGGAGGCCTTCGACGTTATCGTCATGCCGAATCTTTATGGTGACGTGCTCTCGGACGTCGCTGCCCAGATCACGGGTTCGGTAGGCCTAGCCGGGTCGGCGAACATCGGCGACCATTGCTCGATGTTCGAGGCGATTCACGGCTCGGCTCCCCGGCGCGCCGGTCAGAACCTTGCCAACCCGTCGGGCTTGCTGCACGGCGCGATATTGATGCTGGTGCATATCGGTCAAGCCGACGTTGCCGAGCGCGTCCACAACGCTTGGCTGAAAACCATTGAAGACGGCATCCATACGTACGACATTTATAAAGAGGGAACGTCTCGTCAGAAGGTTGGGACGAAAGAGTTCGGCGACGCCATCATCGCCCGGCTTGGCCAGAAGCCGGGGCACTTGAAAATCGTCGAATACGATAAAGAAGCGCAGATGAACTTGGCCATCCGTCCTGCCGGAAAGCCGCCGATGAAGCTGCGCGCCGGCGTCGATCTCTTCATCGACCGGCGCGACGGCAACCCCGATCAAATCGCCGCCATCATGGAACAGTTCAACGTTCCCGGCGTCAAACTCACCACGATCAGCAACCGCGGAACGAAAGTCTGGCCGCACGGGAATCCCGACACCTATTGGAGCGACCATTGGTGCTGCCGCTTCGAGTCAAACGGCGAGCTCTTCAGCGCCGACCACGTCATCAAGCTGCTCGCCGTTGCGGAGCAAGCCGGATTCGACGTGATCAAAACGGAGGGACTTTACACCTTCAACGGCGAGCGCGGCTACTCGCTCGCGCAAGGGGAATAACCCACGCGCCCTTCGCCCTTCGACAGGCTCAGGGTGACACAATAGATGCGCATTGTTAGTTTGCTGCCGAGTGCGACGGAGATTCTCTTTGGAATCGGCGCCGGCAGCGAGGTCGTTGGCGTTACGCACGAGTGCGATTACCCGTTCGAAGCACTTGCGCTGCCGAAGCTGACCTCCGCGTCGGCACCGGATTTAGATTCGTCCGCCGAGATCGACCGTCACGTGCGCGCCGCGGTGCATGCGGGATCGAGCCTGTACCACCTCGACTCGGAGCTGCTCGAGGCATTGCAGCCGGATTTGATCGTCACGCAAGAGCTCTGCGCGGTCTGCGCAGTTTCGTACGATATCGTCGCCACGGCTGCGAGGCGGCTGCGTTCGGACGCTCGAGTGGTTTCGCTCGAGCCCGCATCGCTGCGCGACGTATTCGCAACAATGGAATTCTTGGGCGAGCTCACTCGGCACGCGGAGCCGGCTCGGCAGCTGGTTGATTCGCTTGAGCGACGGATTCGCGTCCTTCGAGACGCGCCGCTGCACGGCGCTCCTCAGGATGACACAAAGCGACCAACGACGCTGCTGTTAGAGTGGACCGATCCGCCGATGAGCGCGGGGCATTGGATACCGGAGCTGATCGAAATTGCCGGCGGCACGCCGCTCTTAGCCAACGCCGGCGCGAACTCACGACGGCTCGAGTGGGACGAAATCGCCGCGGCTGATCCCGAGGCGGTAATCGTGGCGCCGTGCGGTTTCGATCTTTCCAAGACACAGTGCGCTATTCGAGAGCTTGAGTCGCTGGAAGTGTGGCGCTCGTTGCGCGCGCGTCGAACCGGCAGAGTGCTGCCGATGGACGGTAACGCATACATGAGCCGGCCCGGCCCGCGTTTGGTGGATGCAACGGAGATTGTCGCTCGGTGGTATACTACCGCTGCGGAGTACGCCGGGTGACCGGGGCGCCATAAAACGGCGCTCAGGAAAGTCCGGGCTTCATAGGGCAGGGTGCAGGATAACGTCCTGTCGAGGTGACTCGAAGGAAAGTGCCACAGAAACATACCGCCTCAGAAGTATTGCAAAGTGGTTTGGGGGCCCCGGCGGCTTTGCCGCTGGGGGGCGTGCAGGCGCGAAGCGCCGTAACGCCTTTAAAAGAAACGGGGTCCCCAAAATGCATTTGCATTTTGGGGTAAGGGTGAAATCGTGAGGTAAGAGCTCACGGAGCGCTGCGGTGACGCGGGCTCGGGTAAACCCCACCTGAAGCAAGACCGCTCGAACGAACGGATGGCCCGTCCAACGAGCAACGTCGCACCGAGGCGCTCGGCAACGCGCGCCCCAGAGAGATGGTCATCGCCCACGTAGGTGGGTACAGAATCCGGCTTACAGGCGTACTCCGCTGGGCCGCTCGCTTCTCTTGCATCGCAACCCGGTGGGGTTGGCGTGGGGTTTAGCGAAGGAATGGAACCGATGACTAACCAGCAGTTTACGCCCGAAATGACCGTTGACGAAGCATTTAAAATGCACGCCGGCGCTCGGCGGGTTTTTGCGCGATTTCACCTGGGCGGTTGCTCGAACTGTGCGATCAGCGAAACGCATACGATCGGTGCGATCAGCGACGATTACGGCATTCCGCTGCCGATGCTGCTCGACAGCTTAAACTCGCTCTTCGATCAGGGAACGCTCACGGTCGGCGACCGCGTTCGCATTCCCGAGGAAATACGCACGCGAATTCCGCAGCTCGCCAACGTGCCCGAAATCGGCGAAATCACCGGCGCTGACAGCGGGGCTTATACGGCCGACTTTGGCGACGTTCGTCTTCAGGGCTTAGCCGAAGACTTTATCGCGGTTGAAGCTGCGGCGACCTAGAGCGCTTTTCTCGCAGAAAAACCTTCCTCAATGCTGTGGTAGTAAGCCACGTGCGGCTCTCCCAGTTTCCAGCAGAGATAGACCGGTTCGTCGTCGAGCATTGCGGGGAAGTCGACGAGCCCTAAGTCAATATCCTTAACGACGCATCCCAGCGACTCGATCCGATAGATCAAACGTCCGATCTCGTGCTTGAGCTCGCCGAAA
>JAFAOZ010000239.1 GCA_019247395.1 Vulcanimicrobiota bacterium
GTTGTTGAAGAGCGTTACCGTCTTGGCAAGCCGTTCGGGCAGCAGTGCGTAACCGAGGCGCCAGCCCGTCATCGCATAGGCTTTTGAAAAGCCGTCGACGACGATCGTACGGTCGCGCATGCCGGGAAGCGACGCGATCGAGAGATACTCGCTGTCCAGATAAAAATTGCGGCTATAGATTTCGTCGGCGAGCACGAGAAAGTCGTGGCGCTGCGCGAGATCCGCGATGAATTCGAGATCGCCCTTCGTGAGGACGCCGCCGGTCGGATTATGCGGAGAGTTGATAACGACCACTTTGGTCTTCGACGAAACGCGGCGCGCCAACTCGTCGAGATCCATCCGCCAGTTGCGCGATTCCAAAAGCGGTATCGCATGAACCGTCGCCTGATGGTAGCTTGCGCACGACGCGTACGCGGGATATGCCGGATCGAAATAGACGAACTCGTCGCCCGGATCGAGCAGCGCGCTGAGCGTATTCCAAATCACCGGCTTCGCGCCGGGACCCACGACGACGTTTTCGGCGCCCCACTCCGGCGTTAGGTTGCGAAAACGGCTCGCATACTGCGCGATTGCGGCCCGCAACGACGGCAAGCCGCTCGACGGCGTATAATGCGTATGGTTGTCGTAGAGCGCGTCGACGGCGGCCTTCTTGATATTTTCCGGCGTATCGAAATCGGGTTCGCCGATTTCCATATGCACGACGCGGCGGCCCTGTGCTTCAAGCTCGCGTGCGCGCGCAAGAATTTCGAATGCATTTTCGGAGCCTAAGCGCGCAACCGCACCGGCGAGACGATCTTCGTGAACTGCAAGCATACAACTACCTCTCTACAACGCTCGCCGTTTCGCCCGAGCGTGAGTTGGAACCTGGAATGACGATCGTTACGGTTTCTTGTGGAAATACTGGACTAAAATCGAGCGCGCGATCGGTGCGGCGACCGTCGCGCCGTAACCGCCGCTCCGATCGACGAAGACTGCGACGGCAAACTTCGGATGTGCGCTCGGAGCCCACGCGATAAACCACGTCGTGTTCGGTCCATTACCGCCGGCGGTCTCCACCGTGCCGGTCTTGCCTGAAAACGGCAACCCGTCAATCGCCAACCCGTAGGCGGTACCGCCGGGGTCGGTTACCTTTGCCATCCCCTCGCGCACCGCAGCTAACGCAGCCGACGTCACCGGCACCTGCCGGATGACGCGCGGCGGAAATTGTGCGACCACTCGTCCGCCGGGACTGCGGATTTCGCGCACGATCTGCGGCCGGTAGAGCGTTCCCCCGTTGATCACGGCGGAGGCGACGTTGACCATTTGCAGCGGCGTCGCTTGCATCGCGCCTTGGCCGATTCCCAAAAAGCACGCTTCGCTCGGCTCCATCGGAACGCCGAAGACGCGTCGCTCCCATGCGCTCGTTGGCCAATTGCCCTCGTTCTCGCCGGGAAGGTCGATGCCGGTCTTCGCATCGAGCCCAAACGCGAGCGCGTACTTGCGCAGCCGATCGTTGCCGAGCCACCACGCGAGTCGGAAGAAGTAGCCGTCGCTCGACGCAGCGAGCGCTGGAACGAAGGTCGTGTCGCCCAGGCCGCCCGCGGCGATGTCGCGCGCATAATAACCGCCGCAATCCCAGCCGCCGGTGTCGTCGACGATTTGATTCACGCGGACGACGCCTTCGGTCAACGCTGCCGAGCCGGTGACCATCTTGAAGGTCGATCCCGTCGGCGTCGCGGCCGCAATCGCCCGATTGAAGAGCGGCTGCGCCGGATCGGTTAAATCGCGCGCGATATGCTTCCAACGAACGGCGGCAAAGTCGTTCGGATCGTAGTTCGGATAACTTGCGAGCGCGAGGATCGCGCCACTCCAGGGATCCTCTGCAACGACCGCCCCCGAGAGCGTCCTGCGCCCGAGCGAGCGAATTTGGTCGGCGAGTGCGTTCTCCGCAATCTGCTGCAGGCGCCAATCCAAATTGGTCAGGAGCGTATCGCCGGGAATCGCGGCTCGCGTACCGAGTTTGACGTTCGCGACGACGGCTCCGGTTGCATCGACGACGACGCGCTGGCCGCCCGGCGTTCCACGTAAATACGTGTCGTACGTTTGTTCCAAGCCGTCTTTGCCGATCACGTCGTTGGGCGAGTATCCGCGATGCTTCAACTGCTCGTACTCTTGCTGCGTGATCGCGCCGACGTAACCGACGAGATGCGAGCCTGCCCTGCCGTGCGGATAATCGCGAATCGGCTGCACCTCGAGATCGACGCCCGGGAGATCGGTCAGCACCTCGGAGAGCCGCGCCACCGCGTCGACCGGCAAATCTTCGGCAAGGATAACCGGGCCGTACGGCTCGTTGGCGACCACATTATCGAAGCCGTCGTAGTTGACGCCGCGGTGATGGAGCAGACGGTACCAAAGCGCGCGCTCGTCAACCCCCAAAATTCCCGCGAGCGTCGTCAGCTCGCGGCCGACGTTGCGCACTTCGGAAGGGATGAGACCGACGACAAACGATGGCCGGCTGCGCGCAATTGGGATGCCGTGCCGATCGAAAATCATCCCGCGCGGCGCGGCGACCGGAATAAGGCGTATCTGATTCGCCTGTGCCTGCGCGCGATAGTGCTCGCCGTCGACCAGCTGGACCTGAATCAGTCGCACCAGAAGCGCCATGAGCGCGATGGCGACGATTGCGCAAAAAACGACGATGCGCCAGGCCGGCCTGCGCCACGGCGCCGGCCGCGGCGCGGGCGTACGATTCATCGCGGCGCCGTGTCGAAGCGGCGGACGACCAAGATTGCCGCGAGCATGATCACGGCGTTGAGCGCCGCTTGCAGCAGTGCTTGATGAAAGTGAAGCGTACCGAGTCCGGACGGATAACCGGCGAGCGCCATCACGATCCAAAAGATCAATGCGCGCGCGAGCGTTGCAATTACGACGATGATCGTGGCGAGCGGAACGGAATCGGCGAAGAAACCGCGCGACAGCCGGCTGGCCAACAGTGCGCTCAGCGTCGTCGCGATCGTCCAAGCGGCGCCGGTTTGCGCGGAGAGTGCGTCTTCGCACAGACCCGCCGCGAGCCCATAAATAGCCGCGCGTAACGCGTCGGCGCGCACCGCGTACCAAATGACGACGACCAGCACCAAGCTCGGCACGACGTCGCGAATGGCCATGTAGTGCACGACGGTGGCCTGCGCCAGCACGGCAGCGCAAAGCCAAGCCGCCGCAACATACCATGCGGGACCGACGAACGGCGCGACGTGAGGTTTAGCGGCTCGATGCACCCGGAACGACGACGACGCGATCGAGCGCGCCAAAGTCAACGTACGTCTTAAGCACCGCGGTCTGATAGAGCGTGCCGTCGCTGCGCTCGATCGCCTTTACGACGCCGATTGGAACGCCGGAGTGAAAGGATCGGCCTTCGCCGGTTACTACCGAGTCGCCGACGTGTAACGGCGCATCCTGCGGAATGTATTCGACGACGACGCTGCCGAGATTGCCGCGCGCAATGCCCCACCACCGCCCGCGCGCAACGAAGGCGGGAATTCGGCTCGTGTAATCCGTCGAAAGCACCACCGTGCTGGAGAACGGACCGGCCGCCGCAATGCGGCCGACGACTCCGTCGGCGCCGACGACGCCGTCGTCACGCCGAATTCCGGCGCGAGAGCCTTTATCGATCGTCACCGAGCGCGATTCGTTTTCGGGTGGAAAGCCGATGACGCGCGCTTCGACGCCGTGATAGAGATCGACAATGGGACGGACGGCCGCCTCGCTCGCGTATTGCGCGGCAAGTTCGTGCAGCCGGGCGTTCTCGGCGACGAGCGCGCGATTGCGCGCACGTAACGACGCATTCTCGCGCTCGAACGACGGCAGTGCGATAATCGTCGTCCCCAGCGTGCGAGCGCCGTGCACCGTTGCAGCAATCCCCATTTCACCAACATCGAAAGCCGAAGCTGCAATCGATGCGATCGGACTGACGGAACCTGTACGTTGCGCGGCGATCTGCACCAGCGCCAAAAGCGCTGCGGCGATGATGATGCCGATCAGCGCGACGAGCCGGCGTTCGTCTCGGTAGGTAAAAATGGTGAGCCTTCATTCGGTTTCGGAAGCGCGAATCCTGACCGGCGGAGCGC
>JAFAOZ010000291.1 GCA_019247395.1 Vulcanimicrobiota bacterium
AGACCGGTACGGCTCCCGGTGTCGACCTCCGCGGATACGGTGACGTCACCGACATTGACGTTGATTCGTGGAATCGTTCCATCAAGAAAGAACTGCATCGGTGCCGCGCCGGGTGCGGCGGCCGGGGGCGCACTCGGCATGGCGAGCGTGAGCTTCGAGTTCGCATAATCGATTGTCGTGACGTACCGGGCGGGGAACTGATATCCGAGCATACCGTCGATGCGCATGCCCTCGGCCACGCCGAAGCCCGTAGCGATCGGAAGAACGAGCGCATACTGATTGCGGACGATTGCACTGCCCACCGCGATCGTACCGACGCGCGCGAAAGCAGCGCCCTCGGTCGAACTGCCGACGCCCTGCAACCGTAACGCGCCCGAACTCTTCGCGGAGAGCGCCGCGGCGACGTCGGGAGTGATGATATAATCGCCCCCGCTGTCCAAGACGAACGTATAGGGCCCGTGCCGTTCGATCGTAACGTTTGTAAGGTAGACGTGATTGTTGACGATCTGAATCGGAAACGAGGTGATCGTTGCGCCCGCAATCGAAAAATCGTGCACGCTTTCTGCCGGAAGCCGCATGCGCTCGGCGATCTCGGCATTTACTTCGAGCGTCGAAACACGCTGCGAGAAGCCGTTGCCGTTGGAGAGCTGCGTGCGCGTCATAAACGGGTACGTCAGACCGTCGACACGGCGGTAGCTCGATAGAGTCGTGACCCATGTCATCGTGCCGATCACCGTCGTTTGCCGCGCGATGAGATGCGTCTGCGGGTCTATCCAGAGCCGGATCTCGGTGCCGTTCGGCGGCGTGACCGCGAGCACGTCGTACGGAGTGCCGTTCTCGCTCTGCCTCCCCGCGTATACGACGGTCGCCCCGCCTGCATCGGGACGCAGGTACCGTAGCCCGTCGAGGTAGGCTTGATCGATCGACTGCAACCGGCCGGCTTGCCCGCCGTCGACGGTTACCAAGCCTGCGTAGTCTTGACTCCACGCGGTCTTGCCGTCCCACCCGGACGAGCCACTCAGCGCGCCGGCGCTCTGGCTAACGATGAATCGACCGCCGCGTACGTCGATCCACTCCTGGCCGCGTCCCCGAATGCCTGCGAGTTCAACCGTACCGGCGGTATGCATGGAAATGAGTGAGCTGAGGGGGCGCGCCAGCATCGCTTTGCGCAAACTCGCCAAAACAGACGGGGTTGACGCCGCGGGCTCGGCCTGCGCGTCGGGCGCGGCGAGCACGATTCCAATGGCGAGAAGGAGGGCGGCGAGTGCTCTGATCCGCATCCGCGATAGTACCTTGACGCTTCGTAGCGGCCCTGGTAAACTGCCGTGGTTGCGGTTCACGCGAGCAATACGCCTGGATCCGTGGCATAATCTGCCCCCAGACCCGAAAGAGAAGCATGAAGAACATCCTGGGCCGTAAAGTCGGGATGACCAGCGTCTTCACCCCCGACGGGCGTTCCGTACCCGTCACGGTGATCGCGGCCGGTCCCTGTACGGTCATCGAGCGACGAACCAAGGAGCAGCACGGCTATGATGCCGTCGCTCTGGGTTTCGAGTCGGTCAAGAAGAACCGGCTTACGCGCGCGCTCTCGGGACACTTCAAAAAGCAAGGCGTCGAGCCCGCACGCTTCGTGCGAGAGTTCCGAACCGGCTTCGGCGACGAAGCGGTCGGTGCCAGCGTGACGGTCGCAGGCTTTGAGGTCGGCGACCGTGTCGACGTCGTCGGCATCTCGAAGGGCCACGGCTTCTCAGGCGGTATCAAGCGACACAATTTCAGCGGGGGCGGCGCGAGCCACGGCTCGATGATTCATCGCCAGCCGGCATCCAACGGCGACACCAATGCGGGCCGTACCACGAAGGGCAGCCGCCGTCCGGGTCACTTCGGCGTCGACCGGACGACGCTGCAGAACTTGGAAGTCGTGCGCGCCGACACCGACCGCAATCTCTTGCTCGTTCTCGGTTCGGTACCGGGCGCGAAGAACGCACTGGTGGTAGTTTCCGAGAGCGTGAAATCGCGTAAGGTGCAGAGCTGATGCCGAATGTTATCGGCCTCAACGGCGACGTCGTCGGCGAGCGCAACGCGCCGGCCGCTTTCGATCGCGATTTCAGCGAGAAGCTCGACGTGATTTACCGCGCGGTGCATCGCGAGTTCGCAAACACGCGGGCCGGAACCGCATCGACCCGCAAACGTGATGAAATCTCGGGCGGCGGCCGAAAGCCATGGCGGCAGAAGGGCACGGGCCGTGCGCGCCAAGGATCGATCCGTTCGCCGCAGTGGCGTCACGGTGGCGTCGTCTTCGGGCCGCAGCCGCGCAGTTACGTTGAGAGCCTCAATAAGAAGGAACGCCGGCTCGCGTTCGTCGCGGCGCTGGCAGATCGCTTCGCCAACGACGCAGTCGCCATCTTCGATGCCGGCGATTTCGGAATCGAAAAGACCGCCGCATTTGCAAAGGCGATTTTCGGGAGCGCTAAGGCCGCGCGAAAAGGGCCCAAGACGTTGATCGTCTGCCGGCGCGGCGAACCGCATGCTGCCGCGATCCTGCGCGTGAGTCGCAACTTGCAGCGCGTCGCAGTCACCGACGACGGCGCGCTCGACG
>JAFAOZ010000127.1 GCA_019247395.1 Vulcanimicrobiota bacterium
CGAGAGATCGCATCGGGCAGGACGCGTCCATCGGCCGTTTCGACGACGTGAATAACGGCGGCTTCGGAACCGCCTTCGGAAATTCCGTAAGCAACTCGGCTGCCGTCGAGCGACGGCTGAAAATAGTTGATCGTAAAATGCTTGCCCGAGGTCGCGAGCGATTGCGGATCTACCAGCGCGCGCTCGTCGCCGCCTTCGACGTTTCGAACGTAGAGCTTCGGCGAATTATCGCCGGGCTTCAGCTTGAGATAAAAGTAGTACGGTCCGTCGCGGGTGACGCCGGAAACGGAGCTGCCGGCATTATCGAGCGCCGCAATGCGATCGAAGAGCTGCTGTCGCGGCGTGCCGAGGTTGCCCAAGACGGCGCGCGCATATTGATTCTGTTCCCTAAAAAAGTTGATGACGACCGGATCGTTCATGTTTTCGAAGTACCGGTATGGATCGGTGACAGATATTCCGTAGCGCGTCACGCCGACCGGCCGTGCGGCCGGGACGGGCGGTGGTGTCGGAAAGGCCGCGACGGCAAGCAGTGCAACGCTAAGAAGTACGACGGCAATTCGTGACATGGCCATTTTTATTCAACGGCCGCTATGACGCGCCTACTGCGAAGGTCCCCCTTTCGAGGAGCCTCGCGCCGATTCGTGCAAAGCTATTTCACGTGAAGGGGCGCGCGGAAAAATACGACGAGCTCGCGCGTAAACGCGAGCTCTCCGAGATGCCGGCGGGCGCTGAGGCGGTCCAGAAGCAGCACCAGCGCGGAAAGCGCTCGGCGCGCGAGCGCGTGGATGCACTCGTCGACGATGGATCGTTCGTCGAGTTTGACCGTTTCGTGGAGCACCGCACCAACGCGTTCGGACTCGACGAAAAAGAGTTTCTCGGCGATGGCGTCATCACGGGTCGTGCGACGATCGACGGCCGCCAGATCTTTCTCTTCTCGCAAGACTTTTCGGTGCTCGGCGGCTCCTTAGGCGAGGCGTTCGCCGAAAAGATTTGCAAGGTGATGGATCTTGCCGTTCGCACCGGCTCGCCGGTGATCGGGATCAACGACTCGGGCGGCGCGCGCATTCAAGAGGGGGTCGTTTCGCTCGGCGGTTACGCCGAGATCTTTTGGCGCAACGTTCAGGCAAGCGGGGTCGTCCCTCAACTCAGTCTCATCGCGGGACCGTGTGCCGGCGGCGCAGTTTACTCTCCCGCAATCACCGACTTTATCTTGATGACCGAGAAGATCTCGCAAATGTTCATCACCGGACCGGAAATCATCAAGACGGTTACAGGCGAGGACGTCACCTTCGAACAACTCGGCGGCGCGACCACCCACGCGACGAAAAGCGGCGTCGCACACCTCGTTGCAACGGACGAGGATAACTTGGTCGAGTTGACGCGGGCGCTCTTCTCCTTCATTCCGCAGAATAATCGCGAGCTGCCGACGCAGTACGACTGCGACGACGATCCGCATCGAATAGTGCACGCGCTCGACGACGTGGTCCCCGACTCGCCGAACAAACCGTACGACATGCACCAAGTAATCGAAGCCGTTGTGGACTACGGCGACTTCTTGGAGATCTTGCCGCATTACGCCGAGAATATTATCTGTGGATTCGGACGGATCAACGGCGCAACCGTGGGGATCACGGGAAACCAACCCAGCGTGCTCGCAGGCGTGCTCGACACCCGATCGTCGGTGAAGGCGGCGCGCTTCATCCGGTTTTGCGACGCCTTCAATATCCCGCTCGTGACGTTTGTGGACGTGCCCGGCTTTTTGCCCGGCACCGATCAGGAGTATGGCGGCATCATTCTGCACGGCGCGAAGCTGCTCTATGCCTTTGCGGAAGCGACGGTTCCGAAGATCACGATCATCACTCGCAAGGCGTACGGCGGCGCATACGACGTGATGGCGAGCAAACATATTCGTGCGGACGTCAACTTGGCGTGGCCGACGGCGGAGATTGCCGTGATGGGCGCCGAGGGTGCGGTCAAAACGATCTTCCGGCGGGAGATCGCCGCGTCGAAAGACGGCGAAGCGAAGACGCGCGAGCTCATCGATGAGTACACCGAGCGCTTCGCGAACGCGTATATCGCCGCCCAACGCGGGTACGTCGACGACGTCATCGAAGCCCGCAAGACGCGTAGCGCCATTGCCACCGCGCTGCACATGCTTTCGAAGAAGCGCGTCGCGCGGCCGAAACGCAAGCACGGCAACATTCCGCTGTAAGCCTACGCAGAGAGAACTATGCCTGAGAACATCGACGTCGATACGGATAATTTAAGGGAGAGAATCGCCGAGGAGCACGAGCACAGCGGCGAAGGCTGGATTCGCTTCGTCGGCCTGAGCGCCGCCCTCTTTGCCGTTATCGCTGCAATCGGGGCGTTGCGGTCGGGCGACTTGATCAACGAAGCGCTGATCCACCAGATTCAAGCCTCGGATACCTGGAACGAGTATCAAGCGTCCCGTCAAAAAGAACACATCTACACGGTCGCTGCGGACGGCATTGCGGACGGCCGTTCCCGTAACGCTGCGAGACTGGGTTCGTACCGCAGCGAAATCGCGAGAGAGGCCGCAAAAGAGACGCCGCTCGCGTCGAAGGCCCGAGCCCTCGAGGAAGATTCTGCCGGCGAGGTCGCGCGCCATCACGCCTTCGAATACGCGGTCGCCCTTCTGCAGGTGGGCATCGCGCTTGGCGCCGTTGCGGCGCTGGCCCGCTCGAAGCCGGCGTGGTATATCAGCTTGGCGGCGGGCGCCGTCGGCATCTTCTTCTTTATCAGGGGATTCGCACTGTGAAATTGCTCGAAGGAAAACGCGCGCTCGTAACCGGGGTCGCAAATCGGTGGTCCATCGCAACGGGCATAGCCCGGAAGCTCCACGAGCACGGCGCGCTCCTTGCATTCACGTATCAAGGTGAACGGGTGCGCGACGAGGTGGACAAGCTCGCGGCCGAGCTGGGCGCCGCGCCAACGTTTGAATGCGACGTTTCAAACGATGACTCGCTTCGGGCAATGCGAAAGCGGCTCGACGCGGATTTCGGCAAGCTGGACGCGCTCGTCCACTCCATTGCCTTCGCAAATAAGGAAGATCTCGCCGGAAAAGTTTTCGATACGTCGCGTCCCGGCTTCGCGCTCGCGCTCGACGTTTCGTCGTTTTCACTCATCGCGCTCGTGCAGACACTGCGCGATTCGTTCAACGACGGTGCCTCGATCATGGCGCTCACCTATCTCGGCGCGACGCAGATCGTGCCGAACTATAACTTAATGGGCATTGCCAAGGCGGCGCTCGAGGCCTCGGTACGCTATTTGGCCTTCGATTTGGGAGACCGAAGCATTCGCGTCAACGCGATTTCGGCAGGGCCCATCAAAACCGCGAGTTCCCGGCAGGTCGGCGGATTTTCGCGGATACTCGACCTCGTGCCAAAGGCCGCGCCGCTGCACCGCAACGTTACGGCCGATGACGTCGGTAACATGGCGGTCTTCTTGGCTTCGGATCTGGCGAGCGCGGTAACGGCGGACGTGCACTTCGTCGATGCCGGATACCACGCAATGGGGCTGTTTGCTGAATAAGCTCTTGGTGGCGAACCGCGGCGAGATCGCGGTTCGCGTCATTCGGACCGCGCGCGAGATGGGCATTGCGACGGTTGCGGTCTATTCAGACGCCGATCAGAATGCGCTGCACGTGCAGCTTGCCGACGAAGCGTACCGGCTCGGTCCGGCAGCACCGGCCCAAAGCTATCTCGACGTTGAGAGGCTGATCGAATGCGCGCGCAAGTCGGGCGCCGACGCGATTCACCCAGGTTACGGTTTCCTGGCCGAGAACGCCGCCTTTGCGCGGCGCGTGGTTCAAGCGGGCCTGATCTGGATCGGGCCGCATGCCGACGCGATCGACGCGATGGGCGACAAGCTGCGTGCGCGCCGCGCGATGGAAGCGGCCGGAGTCCCCTTCGTGCCGGGCGGCACCGAACCGATTGTGAACGTTGCCGAGGCGCGCGCAGCCGCGCAACAATACGGCCTCCCGCTCGCGCTCAAGGCGGCCGGCGGCGGGGGCGGCAAGGGATTGAAGGTCGCGCGGACGCTCGACGAGATTGAATCGGCCTTCGAGACGGCGCGCCGCGAAGCCGAAGCGTACTTCAAAAACGGCACGATCTATGCCGAGCGGTATCTCGAGAATCCCAAGCACGTCGAACTGCAGCTGCTTGCCGATAAGCACGGCAGCGTCGTCCACGTCGGCGAGCGCGACTGCTCGCTGCAGCGGCGCCATCAAAAACTCTGGGAAGAAGCGCCGCCGCAAGTTTCGGAGCGCGTGCGCGAGACGATGCGCGAAGCCGGCATACGCGCAGCAAAGGCAATCGGCTACGACTCCGCCGGAACGATGGAATGCCTCGTCGCGGGCGACACGTTTTATTTTCTCGAGATGAACACGCGCATTCAGGTCGAGCACACCGTAAGCGAGATGATCTCCGGCTTGGATTTGGTACGCGAGCAGATTCGCGTCGCCGCCGGCGAGCCGTTAGGATTTGCGCAAAAGGACGTCATCTTTCGCGGCTTTTCGATTGAGGCGCGCGTCAACGCCGAAGATCCGGCGCAAGATTTTCGCCCGGCCCCTGGGACGATCGTCGCGTATCGCGAGCCGGCGGGGCCGGGCGTTCGCGTCGATTCCGCCGCATACCAAGGCTGGACGATTCCGCGCGAGTACGACTCGCTCGTTGCGAAGCTCATCGTTTGGGCGCCGACGCGCGAACGGGCGATCGCGCGTTTGCGGCGCGCGATCGACGAGTACGTGATCCTGGGAGTTCCAACGACACTGCCGCTGCTGCGCGCACTCTGCGACCAGCCTGCGGTTGCCGATGCAAGTTACGGCACCGCGACGTTGGAAGCGTTCGCTCGGGAGTGGAAGCCTAGACCGACGTGGGCGCCGCGCTCCCCCCAGCGAGGAGAGAGGCGGACGGCGCCGCGATTGGGCTCGCTTCGTAGAGGCAGCAACTCGGCGGGCGGTAATACCGTTCTATCGCCGATGCACGGCCTGATCGTCGAACTTCGCGTCGCGGAGGGCGACCGCGTAGGCGAGGGTCAAGTAGTAGCGGTGATCGAGGCGATGAAGATGATGAACGAGATTCGCGCGCATCGTGACGGCACGGTCGGTGACGTGATGGTTGCCGCGGGCTCCAGTGTGGAGAGCGGTTCGCCGTTATTGAGTATCGGGTGACGCATAGGTGACACGTAGTAGATGGCGCGCGAGATAAACGACTCGGGGATTCCGATTCAAAGCGTGTACGACGCGGTCGAAGGGCCGGCGGCGGAACTCGGCGAGCCGGGTGCATTCCCGTTCGGGCGCGGCATCCGAAAAGATATGTACCGCGGACGGCTCTGGACGATGCGGCAGTACGCGGGCTTCGGAACTGCGGCGGAATCGAATGCGCGGTACCGTTATTTGCTCGCGCGCGGGCAGACGGGGCTATCGGTCGCGTTCGATCTGCCGACGCAGCTCGGCTACGACTCGGATGCGCCGCAGGCGCGCGGTGAGGTCGGCAAGGTCGGCGTTGCAATCGATTCGGTCGACGACATGGAGACGCTGCTGGACGGCGTTCCGCTCGATCGCGTCACCGTTTCGATGACGATCAATGCGCCGGCGGCGATTCTGCTCGCGCTGCTCCTTGCGGTCGCGCGTCGCCGCGACATTCCGTTCGAAAAACTCGGCGGCACCGTGCAGAACGACGTGCTCAAAGAGTACGTGGCACGCGGCACATACATTTATCCGCCGAAGCCGTCGATGCGCTTGGTGACGGACGTTATGTCGTACTGCGCCCGTGAGGTTCCGCAGTGGAATACGATCTCGATCTCCGGTTATCACATTCGCGAAGCGGGTTCGACCGCAATCGAAGAGGTCGCCTTCACGCTCGCGAACGGCAAAGCGTATCTGCGGGCCGCACAATCTGCCGGGATTGCACTCGATGAGGTCGCTCCGCGTATCTCGTTCTTTTGGAACGCGCACAACGACTTCTTCGAAGAGATCGCCAAGTTCCGCGCGGCGCGATATCTCTGGGCACAGATCACACGCGATGAGTTCGAATTGCGCGATCCGCGTTCGCAGATGTTGCGGTTCCACACGCAGACCGGTGGCTCAACCTTGACGGCACAAGAACCGGAGAACAACGTCGTGCGCGTGACGCTGCAGGCGCTGGCTGCCGTTCTCGGGGGAACCCAGTCGCTGCATACCAACGGTAAGGACGAAGCGCTCGCGCTGCCGACCGCCGATGCAGCAAAGACGGCATTGCGCACGCAGCAAATCATTGCGTACGAGTCGGGTGTCGCCGACGTCGTCGACCCGATGGCGGGATCGTTTTACGTTGAGACGCTCACGCGCGAACTGATCGACCGGTCGCGGCGCATCATCGCCGAGATCGATGCGATGGGCGGAAGCGTCGCGGCGATCGAAAGCGGCTGGATGCAAGCCCAAATCGCCGAGTCGGCGTACCTGGCACAACAAGCGATCGAGCGCGGCGAACGGATCGTCGTCGGCGTCAATCGCTTTGCCGAGAACGAAGGCGGCGCGACGATCGAGCTTCAGCGCGTCGACGATCGTGTCGAGCACGAACAAGTCGAGCGCCTTTCACGATTTCGCGCCGCGCGCGATGCCGCCGCGGTCGAACGCGAACTCGCGCGGCTTGCGAGCGCCGCATCGGGAACCGAAAACCTCATGCCCTTCTTTATCGATGCCGTTGACGCGGGCGTAACGCTGGGCGAAATCTGCAACGTCTTGCGCGAGATCTTTGGGACGTATCGTTCCAAGGAAGTCGTTGCGTAGTGGAAATCGATCACGTCGCGATCGTCGTCAAAGACCTGGATGCCACGCTGCGACTCTACACGCAGACCCTCGGCTTCAAAGAAGTCTTTCGCGAGGTCGTCTACGACCAAGGCGTCGAGACCGTCGGCTTGCAGGCCGGCGGATCGTTCATCGAGCTGCTCCGCCCCCTCGATGAGAGTTCGCCGATCGCGCGGTACCGCGGCGACGCCGAAACGAAACTGCATCACACCGCGTACCGCGTCGCCGACATTGAAGGGACGCTCGCAGAGCTCAAGGCGGCCGGCGTGAGGCTCATCGACGAGCGCCCGCGCAAAGGCGCGCACGGCAGCCGTATCGCGTTTTTGCACCCAAAGGCAACCGGCGGCGTCCTCATCGAACTCTGCCAGAGGTGACCTTCTCTCACCCTTCGACAAGCTCAGGGTGACAAAGTAATACGGTGATCTCGGGGACCCCATATCGCGGGCGGCGAGCGCTTGGTCTGTCGACAATTGCGTCGGCCGTCATCCATCTCATCGTCCTTACGCTGCTCTTTTATGCGATCGCGCGGACCTTCGTGATGCGCGGCGCGCGGGAAGTCGTCTCGACGACGCAGATCGTTTCAATTAAAAAGGAAGCGCCGAGCACGCCCGCTCCCTCGAAGCCTGCCCCCCACGTACGGCAACACGAGTCGGCCCCTGCCAAGACGCCGCGGCACGAGCTCGTCAAGGAGACGACGCTGCCGGCCCCCCACGAGGCGCCGCGTCACACCCCGCGGGTGCCTTCGCAGCTCGAGCGCGATCAAGCCGGCTACGCGCGCGAAGTCGCGCAATTGAATCAGCAGAACGATCCGCACGCGATTCCGACTATCGATCCTGCAGCACGCCAATCGTCGACGAAAAGCTATGCCTTTAACATACCGTCATCCATGCGCGGAGACGAACACGGGAACGGCATCATCACGCCGACGCGAAGCTGGCAAGATCGCGGGCTCAACTGTTACTACGGACGTTACGAGTATACGTATCCCGACGGCGCGACGGAGAGCGGCAATATCATCTGGCCATTCTGCTATTATCCCGGATCCGATCCGTTCAAAGAGCCGCCGCACCCGATTCCGTTTCCATTACCGCTGATCGGTTTCAAACTTCCACCCGATGCCGATATGCCGCCGATCGAAAAACAAGTCTATCACGATTGGGCGGCTACGCCGGGAGCGACCTCATCGCCGTAAGAGCGGCGTCTGAACCAGCCCGTTGACGACGAACTGCACGGCGAGCGCCGCGAGAATGATTCCCAACAGACGGGTGACGACGTTGATCCCGGTCGTGCCGATGATCCGCTGCAAGAGCGGCGATCCGCGCATGCAAAGCCACGTCACGATCAACGCAACGACGTAAGCGAGTGCGACGATGCCTAAGTCGAGACGGTCGCCGTGAGAAAGATTGACCAGCAACAAGACCGTCGCGATCGTTCCAGGACCGGCAATCATGGGCACCGCAAGCGGGAAGACCGCCGGGTTCTCCATCGCCGCCGCCTCCTTCTCTTCGGCATGCGTCGCCTTCGCACGCGTCGGGCGTGCGAAGAGCATGTCGATCGAAATGAGAAAGAGCAAAATTCCGCCCGCGATCATGAACGCCGGCAACGTGATGCCGAGATAATCTAAAATCACTCGGCCGACGACGCCCATAAAGAGCATAACGCCGGCCGCAACGAGCACGGCCTGATCGATGATTTGATTTCGGCGCTCGGGAGAGACACGCGACGTCGTCGCGAGCGTCATCGGAATCATACCGATCGGGTCGATGATCGTAAACGCGGTAGCAAATGCGGTGGCGACAAACTTCGCGTCCACGCACCAAAGGGTATCCTTTGATGAAGGCTAACGTCAAGTGCCGATGCGCGCGGTAGCAATCGAGGACCTGCGGCGCTTGGCGAAACGCCGGCTTCCGCGAGTGGTCTTCGATTATATCGACGGAGGCGCCGATAACGAGACCACGATGCGCGCGAACTCCGCCGCGTTCGAACGAATTGTTTTTCGGCCGCGAAACGCCGTCGCCAACGCGCCGGTCGCTCTGCGCACCAGCGTGCTCGGCACGGCGCTCGAGCTGCCGTTCATGCTCGCGCCCGTCGGCAGCAGCCGGCTTTTTTACCCGCGCGGCGAGTGCGTCGCGGCGGCCCAAGCGGACGCGGCCGGCACCGGCTACGTCCTCTCAACGCTTTCGGGATGCCGGCTCGAAGAGGTACGCGCGGCCACGGCGGGGCCGGCTTGGTATCAGCTCTATCTCGTCGCGGGGCGCGAGGTCGCGAGCGCAGCAATCGCGCGCGCGAAGGCGGCGGGATTCGGCGCGCTCGTCGTGACCATCGACACGGCAGTTTCGGGGCAGCGTGAGCGCGACGTTCGCAACGGCGCGAAAGAATTGACGAGCGGAAATTTTTGGCAGATGCTGCCGTACAGCGGTCAAGTTCTCACGCGACCGCGGTGGCTCTACGGATTTTTGCGCGACGGCGGAATGATGCGCTTTCCAAACGTCGTCTTACCGACGGTCGGACCGATGCCGTACGCGGACGTCGCGGCGGCGCTCGAGCACTCGACCGTGGCGTGGGAAGATCTCACCTGGATTCGAGAATTGTGGAATGGCCCGATCGTGATCAAGGGCGTGCTGACCGCCGAGGACGCGCGCCGCGCCATTGACGCCGGATGCGACGCCATCGTCGTTTCGAATCACGGCGGCCGGCAACTCGACTGCGTTGCGGCAACGATCGATGCGTTGCCCGAAGTCGTCGCAGCCGTCGGCGGCCAAGTGGAAGTTTTGCTCGACGGCGGAGTTCGTCGCGGCAGCGACGTCGTCAAAGCGCTCTGCTTGGGCGCGAAAGCCGTGCTGATCGGCCGAGCCTATGCCTACGGTCTCGGTGCGGGCGGCGGCCCCGGCGTCGCGCGAGCAATCGAAATTATCCGCGCCGGCGTGATACGTACGCTGCGGCTCTTGGGGTGCCACGACGTCGCGCAACTCGACGCTTCGTACGTTTCCCGCACAACGGGGTGACTCGGCTTTACGTTCGCGGGGTCATTCCGAAGGGTGGTATTGCGATCGTCGGGAGCCGTACGCCGCCGCCGAGGGCGGCGGACTTTGCCTACCCTCTTGCGTCGCGGCTGAACGTGCCGGTGATTTCGGGACTCGCACCCGGCATCGATGCGTCGGCGCATCA
>JAFAOZ010000269.1 GCA_019247395.1 Vulcanimicrobiota bacterium
ACGTTGTTATTATTTGCAATCGTTTCGGCGGCTCCGAGCGCATCGAGAGCCGCGCGTTCTTCCAGCGGCATTTCGGCGTCCGGCGGCAGCGTATACGGCACTTCGATGACGTAGATCGCCAGTAACTCCGAGCGCTCGCCGCGCGCAAGCTTTACGGCGAGAGCCAGCATGTGCGACGAGTCGATATCCGGCGAAAAGACGACGATCAGGCTGCCGACCATTCGCTCGAGCTCGCTTTCGGCACGCTCGGCGATTCGCTGAACGTACGAGGACGGCGGATGCAGCATCCACCAGAGCGTCGCCCCGACCATCGCCGCAATGATCAGTGCGACGATCGCGCCCGCGACGGTGACGTGCACGTCGTTGGTCAGCGGCATCACGCAGCTCTTCGCGCGCGCAGGATGAGGGATATCCGGTGCACGCCAAGCGCGATCATTGCGCCGGCGAGCACGACGCCGGGCACAAGCGCGAAGCCAGCGGCGAGCATCGAGAGCATGCGCACGAGAATAACGACGCCGCAAACGATCAATGCAACGGCGAGGACGGCGCGCAGAACCAGCATCGCTACGCTTGCCCCGCGCGGCGTGCGTCGCTGGCTTTCAAGTTGGCGACATATTCGTCCATCAGCTCGAGCTCGCCGGCGCGGCGGCGGATGTCGATTTGCTCCGTGCGCCAATCGCGCCGTCGTGAACCCAGCATCGGCAACCGCCGGTGGTTACGATAGAGCAAATAGAGGATGACGCCGAGCACAAGCCACGTCGGGCCGAAGATTCGCCCCAGCGCGTGCGTGCGCAGCGTGAAGATCAAAATCGAAAAAATGCCGATGAATCCGAGCACGGCGATCACCGGAAAGTCGACGCGCTCGCCCCGTATGCGCATCGGGATGTTGAGCGGAATCTTAAACTTGCGCGGGCTCAAGGGGTCGTACAGTCGCAGCGCGATCAAGCCGAGAAAGACGAACGAATAGCTCGTCGCGGCGCCGAATGCGTAGAGGTCTGCCAAGAATTCCAGGCCGTTCTCACCGTGGAAGAACTGGCTGTAGAGCGCGCTGGCCGCCGGAACGAGCGCCGGCAGCGCGGCGAAGATCAGCTCGATCACCGCGATGCTCGAGAAGAAGACGATCGAGATGACCGGCGTGCGAAAGCGCGCATGCACGCGTTGAAAGATCGACGGCAGCAAGTTGGCGCTGCTCATCGCATAGGCGATGCGCGAGCTGCCGAAGACGCCGGAGTTCGAAGAGATCAGGAGCAGCACCGCTCCGAGAATCGGGACGTAGAGCGCCGCGAACGCGCCGTAGTACGGCACTTGCTCTGCGAGCAAGGCGACGGCCTTGCCTTGATTGTCGGCGTTGTGCGGAAAGATCTGCCAGAACTGCATCGCGTGACCGTGCGCGTCGGTGATCGGATGCCACGGATGCAGACCGAGCGCGAGGTTCGAGTAGGCCAGCGCGAAGATCAAGATCGTCAGGATCAGCGCCACCGAGGTGCGCGGAATGACCGAAGCGGGGCGTTGCGTCTCTTGCGCCGCCTGCGAGATGGATTCCAGGCCGACGAACGAGACGATCGCGAGCGACGTCCCGAGCATCAGCTGATACGGCGTCGGCCAGCTGAAATGCATCGCATGAATCAACAGACCGGGACGAAACGCGAAGAGAAATCCCAGGCAGAGAATGAGCGTTTCGCTGATCACGTCGAGCGCCGAAACGAAACCGTTGAATGCCGTGCTTTCGCGAACGCCGAGAACGTTGAGCAAGCAGAGTCCGAGGACGAGCGACAGCACCACGATGAAATGCAGCCATGGGTGGACTGAGTTGACCAGTGCGGGTACGAGCTGGCTCGTGTAATCAACGGAGCTCCACGAGAAGAGCGTCACGTCGATCGTGAAGTCGAGCAGTACCGCCCATCCGGCGATGAAGCCGAAGAGATCGCCGAGCCCCCGCATCACGAAATACTGCCCGCCGCCGGCGACCGGATACGTCGAAGCGAGCTCGGTATAAGCAAGCCCGATGCAGACGTAAACGATGCCCGCGAAGAGAAACGCCACGTTCGTCGCGCCCGCAGCCCATGCGAGGACCAGCCCCAGGCCGACGAAGATGTCGGCGCCGACGTCGGAATAGCCCCACGAGAACGATCCCCAGGGCGTGACGCTGCGGCGCAGCTCCGGTTCGGGAGGCTTGGTTCTCGGTGCGCTCACGAAAAGGCGTTTCGATGAAGGACGAGGCGCGGACCGTCGAGCGCAACCACGTCGAAGCGTAATTTTGCCGCGGGAGCGACGATTTGCGCGTAGTCGGCGGCGGCGGCACGCATCCTCGCGCGCTTCCGTGCGTCGACGGCCGCAAGCGCGGCGCCAAACGTCCGCGAGTCGCGCAGCTTCACTTCGACGATGACGAGCGTCTCGCCATCCAAACAGACCGCATCGATCTCGCCGCCCGGAAGGCGAACGTTCCGCTCGAGCACGCGATATCCGCACGATGCGAGGAAGCGGCTTGCGCGATCCTCGCCAAGCCGGCCTTTGGCGCCGTTATTCTGCAACGGCTTCGAGTGCCTCCACCGTTTGCAGGCCGAGCGTCAGTTGCGCGTCGCGCACGCGCGCCCAGTTCGCTCGATGATGGACGCTCGGACCGTGCGTTCGCAGCGCCTCCAGATGATGTGGCGTCGAATAACCTTTATGCAGCGCGAAGCCGTAACGAGGCTCTTCCATATCGAGCTGCACCATCAGCGCGTCGCGGTGAACCTTCGCGACGATGGACGCCGCCGCGACGACGGCGCAGCGCGCGTCCCCGTGAATGAGCGGCTCTTGCGGGCCGCCGAACGACCGGATGCGGACCGCATCGGTGATCAGATACTCCGGACTGGCGGCCAAGGCCGCGATCGCGCGCTCCATCGCCAGAATGCTTGCCCAATAAATATTGAGACGATCGATTTCGCCGACGCAAGCGCTTCCGACCGCCCACGCGATCGAGCGCGATTTGATGATCTCGGCGAGCTCGACGCGCAGCTCCGGGCGCACTTGTTTCGAATCGTTGAGTCCTTTGATGAAGAGCGGCTTGGCCGCGACGACGCAAGCGGCGACCACCGGGCCGGCAAGCGGTCCGCGTCCGACTTCGTCGATGCCGCCGACGAGCGTAAAGCCGCGCTCGCGCGCAGCATATTCGAAACGATGCAGGCGATGCAGCCGGCGCCGCTCGCGCTCGTACGCCGTCTTAGCTTTGCGCTGCTTCGCCGTCATCGGGAGCTTCCAGTGAAATGCGTCCGAAGGCGCCGTCGTTAAAGGCGCTGATGTAGGATTGCGCGGCGTTGTGATAATCGGTCTCGCCGCCGCGCCGCACGAAGCCGCGCTGTGTCGCAAAGGTTTGCAGACTCGGAACGCCGGCGCCGGGCTTGCGCGCGAGCAGCCAGTCGTGGAACGCGGCGGCGACCTCTTGCGGATCGTACCGTTCGCGCGGCACCGCACCGCAGAGCGCAAGTTTCCACTGCGCGGCCGCGCCGGCAATCTTCGGCGGCAAGACGCCGGGCGTGTCCATCAGCTCGACGTGCGGTGCGAGCCGGAACCATTGCGTTTGGCGCGTCACGCCGGCGCGATTTGCGGTCTTTGCCGAAGCGCGACGCAGCAGCGAGTTCACGAGCGTCGATTTGCCGGAGTTCGGCACGCCGACGATCATCGCGCGCGCCATCCCGTGGCCGCCGGTACGTTTCGACGATTCCTCGATCGCGGCCGCGATGCGGGCGACATTTCGGGGGACGCGCGCGTCCACGGCGACGGCGCTCGCACCGTGCTCGGCGAAGTATGCAAGCCAGCGTTTTGTCGTAACCGGATCGGCAAGATCGTTCCGGTCGAGTGCGACGACGCGAGCGCGACGCCCGGCCAGTTCGTCGAGCAGCGCGTTGCGGCCGCTCCGAGGAATTCGAGCATCGACGACCTCGACGACGACGTCCATCGTGCGCAAGTACTCGCGAATGCGCCGCGCCGCCTTCGCCATGTGTCCCGGATACCACGCAACTTGCCGCTCCAATTCCCGCGAAACGCCCTTCCGGCTAGTCGCCGTCACAAACCGCCGAGCATGCGCGGCGGCCAAATTCCGGCGACGGCTCTACCGATCAAGAGATCGTCCTTCACCGGCCCGAAGAACCGGGAGTCTTCGCTCTCGGCGCGATTGTCCCCGAGCACGTAGACGCAACCGTCGGGCACAGTCGTCTGCGCGAAGGTGCGGTCGTCACCGTGTTCGACGTAGGGTTCAATAAGCTTGAGGCCGTTGACGTAGACTTGCCCGCGATCGATCGCGACGCGATCGCCCGGCACGCCAATCACGCGTTTGATGAAGATCGCGCGCGCGTCGCCCTCATGACGAAAGGCGACGATGTCACCGGGGCGCGGCGTGCCGATCCGGTATGCGAAGGTATTGAT
>JAFAOZ010000320.1 GCA_019247395.1 Vulcanimicrobiota bacterium
AAAACCGATACCGGCAGCAGCGATACGGCGATCAGCAGTGCGGGGAGCGATTTGAGCAAGCGCATAGTGGGATTTATCCCACTACCTGGCGCTTGCCCTCTGCCCGGCTATTCTTCGAGCCAGTCGCGCGTCAGATAGAGCCAGAATGCAAGTCCGGCGTACTCACCATACCGTGCGAAGGCACGCCGGATCGTCGAGTCCTTCGCTTGCTTCTTTCCCGCGAGCCGCCGGTATTTCGGGCGCGTCCATGAATCGAGCACGAGCTGCCGATGGCGCCCCAACAGCTGCATCACGTGCGCTGCGCCGTACTGTCCGATGCCGGGAAGCGCGAGCAGGATTGCCTCCACGGCTGCGTCATCGAAGCGGCGACCGTCCGATAATGCGTCGAGATCGAGCTCTCCCGACGCGACCGCGCGCGCGATCTCGCGGACGTACGCGCCCCGGTATCCCATCTTGGCGACGTCGCGGTACCACGCCTCGGGCGTCCCCGCAAGCTCTTCCGCGCCGGGAAAGGCACCGCCGCCGCGCTCGCTGAGCGCGCCCGTCATGCGCAGCGTGGCCGACCACGTGCAGTTCGTGGTACAGATCGTTTTGACGACATCTTCAAAGACGCTCGGACTTGCAAGCATCCGTCCAGCTCCGCAAACCACCCAAGCCAACTGATCGTCGCAGCCGATGCGCGCGTAAAACGGCGACAAGTCGGCGTCGAAGCGAAACATGCGCCGGATCGCGCCCTCAATGGCCGCAGCGGCGCGCGCACTGGGAAGCGACGCGCTCTCGACGATGAGGCGGCTCTTACGCTCGCGCATCGTCACGTCGATGGCCCGTCGGCCTGCGCGAAAGCGACGATGGTACGCGAGCGGCGAGGGCTCGAGCCGTGCCGGCGGTAAGCTCGCGCAGCCATGCGAATGGATGGTGCGCGAAAAGGAAATCGGCTCGCCGCCCGCTCCGCGCAGCGGCAGCTCGCATATGGTGCGCACGAACGGAGTTACGCTACGTAAGAAACGTTAACTGCGACGCCGGCGGCCGCAGCGCGCATGAGGACGCCGTAGACTTCTTCCAACTCGTCTTCGATGACCGTGATTTCCCGTGCCGTGACGCGAAAGCGCGCGCCGTGCGTCCATAGAATGCTGCGCGCGCGTTCCAGCGCGGTGCGCAGCCGCTCGGGCGTCGCCTCCAGAACCGGCCAGTCGAGGTCGCCCTGCGCCGGCACGACGCGCCATCCGGGGCCGGAGACGAGCGAGACCTCGTCCTGCGACCCAAGCGCGTGCGGTACCGCGGCGAGGACGTCGATCGCTTCGCGGTCGGCCAGCGAAAGGGGCAGATCGAACTCGCCGAGCCGTAAAATATAATGGAAAAAGGAGGGGCTTCCCACCGTGTAAGCTCCCGCCGGCGACGCGATACTGACCGTCATGCCGCCTTAGTTCGCGGGAATTAACCCGAGTTCTTTGACGGCGTCCCGCTCCTTGCGCAGCTCGTCGAGCGTAGCGGCTAGCTTGCCGCGTCCGAAGTCGTCGTGCTCGATGCCATCCACGATCCGCGAAACGCCGCCCTCGGTTCGCGACGGAAACGAAAAGATCAACCCTTCGTCGACGCCGTATTCGCCGTGCGAGTAGCGTCCGACCGAGTAGAATTCACCGGCCGGCGTTTCGTGCGTGAGATTGTAGACACCGACGATCGCCGCGTTCGCCGCCGAGGCCGCGGAGGAGGCTCCACGCGTCTTGATGACTTCCGCCCCGCGGTTTTGAACGACGCTCAAGAAATCGTTCTCGAGCCAGCGGCGGTCCGCAATGGCTTCGCGCGCCGCGACTCCCCGGATGCGAGCGTGCGCGAAATCCGGATATTGCGTCGTCGAATGGTTGCCCCAGATTCCGACTTGGGCGATCTCGGTGACGTCGGCACCGGCCTTTCGCGCGAGCTGCGCCCGAGCGCGAAGCTCGTCGAGGGTCGTCATGGCAAAGAACCGGTCGTGCGGAATTCGCGGTGCGTTATTCATCGCGATCAAACAGTTGGTGTTGGCGGGATTCCCGACGACGAAGACCTGCACGTCCTGCGCGGCATGGGCGTCCAGCGCGCGTCCCTGCTCGGTGAAGATCGCGCCGTTGACGCGTAAAAGATCGGAGCGTTCCATTCCCGCTTTACGCGGAACCGCGCCGACCAGGACCGCCCAGTTGACGTCGCGCATCGCCTCGTTCACGTCCGAACCGACGCGCACGCCCTTGAGCAGCGGGAACGCGCAGTCTTCGAGCTCCATCGCGACGCCGCCGAGTGCGCCGAGCGCGGCTTCGAGCTCGAGCAGCTGCAGCTCGACTTCCGTCTCGGGCCCGAACATCTGCCCGGACGCGATTCGAAATACCAGCGCATATCCGATCTGTCCGGCCGCACCGGTAACCGCAACCTTAATTCGTTTCTTCACGAAAGCCCCCGTTTCGTCGGCAGAAGTGACGCTCATGCAAGGCGAAGGCACGGACGCCGATGACCGAGCAAGGCTTGATGGGTTTTACCGGTGCGGACCAGCCCGATGCCGCGATTTACAACACCTGCATTCGATGTGGTCTCTGCTTGCCGTCATGCCCGACTTACCTCGAGACTATGACAGAAACGTCGGGTCCGCGCGGCCGCATTAGTCTCATCAAGGCGGTCGGCGAATCGCGGCTGGATCTGCGCAGCGGCGGCTTCAACGAGCAGATGTGGCAGTGCCTCGATTGCCGTGCGTGTGAAGCCGTCTGCCCCTCGGGCGTGCATTACGGTCAGCTGATCGAAACCGCGCGGGCGCAAGTTCGGCGGGCCGAAGCCCCAGCGAAGTCGGCCTGGTCGGGCCGGCTGCAAAAATTCGCTCTGCAGACGCTCTTCGCACGCCTTGATCTCATGCGCGCCGCCGCCGCGTTACTGCGGTTCGCGCAGCAAACGCATCTCACGGCGCTTGCGGGTCTCTTTGGTGCCGCGCGGGCTGCGAAGCTGGCGCCGGAGATCTCGCGCGACTTTTTCGAGCCATGCGACCAGCGTTACGAAGCGAAGGAGCCGCGAGGCACGGCATTGTTACACGCGGGCTGCATCATGCAGGTCGCCTTCGCGGAGGTGCACCGAGCGACGGTCCGGATGCTGCGGCGCGGCGGCCTGAGCGTCGTCGTTCCGCGTGCGCAGGGCT
>JAFAOZ010000152.1 GCA_019247395.1 Vulcanimicrobiota bacterium
GCTCGCCCACGTTGTGGAAGTGCAGCATTTCGGCGAGCTGATTGGCCGCGACGATCATCTCTTGGTTATAGTTCTTGATGCGCGACTTGAAAAAGTTGAAGAAGACGACCGCGATAACGGCGATGATGAGGCCGGTTGCCGTCGTGATGAGGGCTTCGGAGACACCCGCCGCGACCACGGCCGGCGTCGAGTTGCCCTTCAGCGCGATGTCTTGGAAGGCGCGAATGATGCCCAAAACGGTTCCGAACAGACCGACGAACGGCGCGATAACCGCGATCGTTCCGATGATCGCCAGATTACGCTCGAGCGAGTTCAGATGCTCCATCAAAGCGATGGAGAGCGCGTCGGTGATATCGGCGCGGTTCTTCTCGCCGCGGCGAAGGCCGAACTCGAGGATCCGCGGGAGCATGCCGCGATTCTTTCTACAGACTTCGATTGCGCCGTCGAGGTCGTCGGCCGAAACCTTCGTTCCGATCTGCCGCAGCAATCCTTTGGTATCGCCGTGCTGCGTCTGGAAGAAGACGAGCCGTTCGATGACGACGGCGAGCCCGACGATGGAGATGAGCAAGAGCAGCCACATGTCCCAACCGCCCTGCTGCATGAGACTCATAAATCCCGAAAACACGCTGTTCTACCACCCTCCAACTAGCGAAGTGCCGCGGCGACCTGCCGCCCCGTGAGGGCGAGCCATTGGCCTACCCCAGCGTAAAGTCCTGGTAATGTTAGCTGCCGCCTCCCGACCCCGAAGCCGTGCCACTGAGATACTTTTTCACAAAACTCTCGATTTGAAGCGCGAGACCCTCGTCGCCCTGATCCTTCGCTTCTTGATCGGCCTTAGCGAGGGCGGCGCTCGCAGCTTTTTTGGTGTCGTCTTTATGGTTGCCGAACCATTGACCGGTGAGTGCAATGCCCTCGGCAAAGTTCGCGTTCGCGTCGTTCGGCTTAATGGCAAGCGCCTTGTCGGCATACGCTTGCATCTGTTTGTAGTCGGGCTTGGCGCTGTTGCCGATCGCTTTGGCGGCTAACACGTTGGCTTGGAACGCGACATCGGGCGAACCGGAGGCGGCCGCCTTGTCGAAGTCGGCCAGCGCCGTCGTGTAGTCCTTAGTGTTGAATGCCGCCACGCCGGAGCGAAGGAGGCTATCGCCCATCGCCTCGGTGCCCGCGCTGCTATTGGGATCGAGCCGCTTGATCTCCGCCGCGGTGCTCTGCGCCCCCGCCTGGTCGTTATTGGCAATATACGCTCGCATCAGCTCCTGGTCGAGATTCACTTTGGAGCTGGTCGCAAGGCTCCGGTCGGAGAGCTCGGCATCATGCGCCGCCTTGAGCGATGCCAGCGCTTCCGCATTCTGGTTGTTCGCAAGCTGGGCCACGCCTAATGCGAATCGGGAATTGGCTCCCGGCTCCAACGCCATGGCCTTATTGGCATACGTCAGCGCCTGCGTCGGATTGCTGCCGGCCGTGCTCACCGCCGCCCTCGCAAAACTGGCGGCCGCGATGGGGCGAAACTGCGTTCCGACGTTCTGAACTTTATCGAACGCTGCCGCCGCGCCCGTTACGTTTCCGCTGTCGAATTCTGCGATGCCGAGCATCTGCCGCAGCGAGTCGTCGCCCGGTGAGTTCATCAGCTCGCCTTGCGCTTTCGAGATCGCTTGGGAGTATTGATGTTGCCGGATGAGCGCCGCCACTTGCGTTGCCGCCGGACTCACGCTTCCGCCCGACGACGGCACACCGGTGCCACCCTCCTCGCTCGGCGTATTGACGACGGCCTTACCGTTGAACTTGAGCGTGAAATCGTAAAACGAGACGACGGGCGTCGTTCCTCGATGCGCCGGATGATAGCTCGAGTTCTGCGCGATGTCCATTGCTGCGGCGTTGTCTCCTGCGTTGGTAGAACGCAGGACCTTGACCACTTTGTGACTGCCGTCGGCGTTGACTTGGACCTGCACCACGACCGTGCCGCTGCCGGCGATATCGTGGGTCGTCTTTCCTTGCGCTAAAAGCTTTGCGGGAGTGAATTCGTTGGCGTACTGTGCCGGCGCCGCGATCGGGGCGAGCGCAACGAGCGCGGCCACCGGTGCGGCGAATAGAAAGCGAGCCTTCATGACGTACCTCAGGTTACTGGTGTGCGAGTCGTGTTCCGCTTGCTACGAGGGAATTCTACCGGCGGCCTGCGATGACGCTCGAGTGCCGCCAACTCGCGCGGCGTAAGCGACCGAACCGCACCTGCAGGCAGCGCGCCGAGCCGAAGCGGACCGAATCGCGTGCGCGTCAATGCAAGCACCGGATGTCCGAATGCCTCGAACATCCGGCGAATCTGCCGGTTTCGTCCCTCGTGAATGGTGATGTCGATAGTCGAGCGCTCTCGTGCCGCCGAGACGACCCGCAGCTTGGCGGGCGCCGTGCGGACGCCGTCGAGCGGAACGCCGCGCTGCAGCCGTGCGAGCTCGGCTTGGGAGAGATGTCCGCCGATCGCGGCCCGGTACGTCTTTTCGACGCCAAAGCGCGGATGGAGCAAGCGATTTGCCAACTCGCCGTCGTCCGTAATCAGCAGCACGCCGCTGGTATCGTAGTCCAGACGTCCCACCGGGACGCCGCGCGCGCCGCGCGGTAAGAGTTCGGCGACCGTGCGACGGCCCTCCGGATCGCGCATCGTCGTTACCACGCCGGCCGGCTTGTTGACGAGCAGGTATGTCGGCGTGCGCGGCGGTTCGATGACTCGTCCCTCGACTTCAACATGATCTGTATAATTAACGAGAGTTCCGAGCTCACGAACCGCCCGGCCGTTGATTCTAACCGCGCCTTTAACGATTAGGTCGTCGGCGTGCCGTCTCGATGCGATCCCGCACTGCGCCAAGTACCGGTTCAGGCGCACCCCAGCCTTCACCGGCTAGTACTTGCCGTTGCCGTCCTCATAGCCGCGCGACATCGAGAGCGCCTCTTTGGTGACCGACTGCAAGAACTCTTCGTTCGTGCGCGTCTGCGCCATCTTGTCGAGAATGATCTCCGTAATGTCGCCGGTGTTGAGCACCGCGGTCGCACGCCGGAGCATCCAGATCTTGCGCATCTCGTCGGGCGAGAGCAGCAGTTCTTCGTGACGCGTGCCGGAGCGCTTGATGTCGATCGCCGGAAAGACGCGCGATTCCGCGAGCTTACGGGTGAGATCGATCTCCATGTTGCCGGTGCCTTTGAACTCTTCGAAAATCACATCGTCCATCTTCGACCCCGTCTCGATCAAAGCGGTCGCGATAATGGTGAGCGATCCGCCCTCTTCGATCTTACGCGCCGCGCCGAAGAAGCGTTTGGGCTTATGCAGCGAGGCCGTATCGAGACCACCCGACAGCGTGCGGCCGGAGCTCGCGACGACTTGGTTGTAGGCGCGGGCTAACCGCGTAATCGAGTCGAGCAGGATCACCACGTCCTTGCCGAGCTCGACGAGACGCTTGGCGCGCTCCATCGTCAACTCGGCGACGGTCGTGTGATTCTCAGGATGCTCGTCGAACGTCGACGCGACGACGTCGCCGTCGATCGTCCGTTGCATGTCCGTGACTTCCTCGGGGCGCTCGTCGACTAAGAGCGCGATGATATGCGCGTCGGGATGATTGATCGAGATCGAGTTCGCAATATTCTTGAGCAGCGTCGTCTTGCCGGCCTTCGGCGGAGAGACGATGAGCGCGCGCTGACCTTTGCCGATGGGCGAGAACAGATCGATGACGCGCGTCGAAAGCTGCGTGGAGCGAACTTCGAGCTTAAAGCGCTCTTGGGGATAGATCGGCGTGCCTTTTTCAAAGACGCGCCGCCCCTTGATGGCTTCGGGATCGAGATCGTTGACTTTGTCGACGCGGATGAGCCCGTAGTACTTTTCGCTCTCTTTCGGACGCCGCGCTTGGCCTTCCACCATGTCGCCGCGCCGAAGTTCGAAACGGCGGATCTGGGATTGGCTGACGTAGATGTCGTCGTTCCCGATGTAGTAACCGGCACGGCGCAAAAAACCGTATCCCTCTGGAAGAATGTCGAGGATGCC
>JAFAOZ010000005.1 GCA_019247395.1 Vulcanimicrobiota bacterium
TGCCAAATGACAATCGACATTTCGAGCGCCTGGCGATAGAAGAGAAAGACTGAGAGCACGAACTGCTCGCGCGGGAATGCCGGTTGGGAGAGCGGATGATCGCGCATCAGCGCTTCAGGATAAAAGCCGAATTGCGTTACGAACTGAATGATCTCAAACGCGAGCCCAAAACAGACGAGCATGGGCAGCTGGTCGACCAACTTCGAGGAGCTGGTACGGTTCAACGCGCTCCGAACGGGTCCGGTTATGAGAAAGAAGAGTCCACTGAGCAAAAAGAGATGCGGTGGACTGAGCAGCAGATCCATCTGATGTTCGAATCCGAAGATTGCATGCCAGACGAAATCCAATGCGCCGCCGAGCAAGAGCCCCGCGACCCCGAACACGCTCTGCACGTATCCGTCCGGTATGGCGCGCCAAAGCGAGCTTCCACGCCGGTAATTGCGCGCAATCGCAACGCCCATGACCGCTGCGGCGAAAACAGCACCGCTGTACATCGCCATATGCCATGGATTGAAGAACGATTCTACTGCTAAGAAGAGATGCTGGTGAGCGTCGATAAATAGCCCTGTCATGATCCAGAGACCCGCTAGGGTCACCAGCCAATCGAGTGCCGTCGGCGCGCCGGGGCGCTCGCGGGGTAGGTCAAGCTTGGGAAGGGACGTTTCAACGTCCGCCCGGGGCGTAAGCAACTCCACCAGGTTCATCGTTAGCCAGTCATCCTGTCACGCGCCCCGAAGGCCATCTCGCACCGTCCTTTTAACGCTGCTAACGCTGCGAGTTGGGGCAATCGCGGCGTTGGTCTCCGGCTGTTCGCCAAAGCCGGTCTCGGTTCCGCTGAATCTCATCGTTTCGGAAAAGCAGCCAATAGTCTGGCCGTCACCGCCGGTAGCTACGCCAAACGCTCCACCCCGTATCGTGCGCATTTGGCTATCAACGTTGAAGATCGAGCCGGGCTCCTGGTTCGATGGCGAGATCCTCGTCAGTACGAACGTCGCTTCCGTCGAGGTGCGGACGGCGGCCTTTTCAATTAACAGCATGCACGTTGCGCCGGGCGTCTACCGATTCCATACGCACGTGCTCGAGCTGCCGCCCTTATCCCGGCGACACTCCTACGATCTCTACATCATCGCGCGAAATACGCCCGGCGAGCAGTTCGTCGAAGAGACACCCTTGCGCGTCGAATGAACCTTTTGCTCGCGGTGCTGCTCACGATTCCGCCGGTGGTCATGTATCACCGCGTCGACGCATGGTCGCCGAACGATTCCATCTCGCAGCGCTTGACGATCTCGCCAACGCAGTTTGCCGACGAGCTGCGCGACATCCATCGCATCGGGCTGCGCACCATCGGGATCGACGAGCTCGTGCGCGATGCGCAACACGAGGCGTCACCGGAACGCGCGGTCCTTCTGACCTTCGACGACGGCTACAGCGACCAGTTTGACTATGCATTTCCGATCCTGCAGCGCTACGGCGACCGCGCGGTGTTCTTCATTAACACGGGAACGATCGGGACGCCTCGTCACCTAACTTGGCCCGAAGTTGAGACGATGGCTAAGGCCGGAATGTCGATTGAATGCCACGGCGTCGACCACGTCGATTTGGGCGAATCGAATGTCGCCGAGCAGACCTACCAAATCGATCGGTGCGTTAGCGAGTTGCGCGCCCATTTGAATGAATCCGTACTCGCCTTCGCGTATCCCAGCGGCGATTTCGATGCGGAGACGATCGGCGTCGAACGCGAGGCGGGCGTGCTCTTTGGTTTCACGACCGACCCGCGATTTCAGACCGACGCGCGCTCGCCATATCAGATCGCGCGCATTCGCGTCGTGACGGGCATGGACGACGCGTACTTCGCGGCACGGCTCGAAGCGGCGCGCGCGTTCGTCAGCCTAACACCGAGCTCCGTCCCGTGATTGGAGGTATAGTCAATGCCGAAGTTTTTGGTTGAGGCTTCGTACACCGTCGAGGGAACTCGAGGATTGCTTGCACGCGGCGGCTCGGCTCGCCGGCAGGCCGTCGAAGAACTGCTGAATTCACTCGGCGGAACGTTGGAAGCCTTTTATTTTACGTTTGGCGGAGACGATGCGGTTCTAATTATCGACGTGCCCTCAAACGAAACCGCGCTTGCGATTGCGATGACGGTGCGCGCGTCGGGCATGGTCACCAGCAAGATGACGGCCCTGCTGCCGATCGAGGAGCTCGACCGCGCCGCGAAGCTGCCCATCCACTTCAGCCCTCCGGGGTCGTAGCAGCCGAAAGCGGCTCGGGATACCGCGGCGCTCGAACAGTTTCCCCCAGACACTGCCACCTCGCCACGCACGGCATC
>JAFAOZ010000009.1 GCA_019247395.1 Vulcanimicrobiota bacterium
GATGCCGACCGCGAGCAGGGGCGTCACGATTCGGGTGAACGTAATGCCGGAGCATTTCATCGCCGTGATCTCGCTTTCACCGGAGAGCCGCTGTACCGCCAGCAGGGTCCCCAGCAACAGCGCCATCGGAATGACGAGCACGACGTATCCGGGCAACGACCACACAAAAACCATGAGCGCGGCCCAAACCGGCGCATGTTCCGCGCTGACCAGCCTTGCGATATTGATGAGCTCCGTCGCCGCGAAGATCAGCATGAACGCTGCCAGGCCGAACACGAACGGCCCCGCCAGCTCGCTGAGCATGTAGCGGTCGAGAATTGTAAACTTCAGACCCAAACCTATAGCCGGAAGCCCTCGCCTAAATAGAATTGGCGGGCTATCGGCGAGTCCAGCACCTCTTGCGCGCTTCCCGATACCTCGATGCGGCCGTTGTTGAGAATGTACGCCCGGTCAACGATGGCAAGCGTTTCGCGCACTTGGTGATCGGTAATCAAAATGCCGAGCCCGCGATCGCGCAGTTGCCGGATCATGGCTTGAATGTCGGCGACTGCAATCGGGTCGATTCCCGTGAACGGTTCGTCGAGCAGCAGGAACTGCGGCTCGATGGCAAGCGAACGGGCGATCTCGACGCGCCGGCGTTCGCCGCCCGAGAGGCTGTCGCCGCGCGCGTCGACGAAGGCGCGTAAGCCGAACTCCTCGAGCAGCGCCGGAAGCCGTCGCTCGCGCTCGTCGTGCGCCATCCCGTTCTGTTCCCAAATCAAACGGATGTTGTCGCCCACCGAAAGTTTGCGAAAGATGGAGTTCTCTTGCGCGAGATAGCCGATTCCGTTGCGAGCGCGCGCGTACATTGGTGCCGAGGTGAGGTTTATTTCGCGCGTACCGCTTTCGAGCAGCACCGTACCGCCGTCGGGCTTGACCAGTCCGACGACCATGTAGAAGGTCGTCGTCTTTCCCGCACCGTTGGGGCCTAAGAGTCCCACGATTTCACCGGTGCCGACTTCGGCCGTCACGCCGTTGACGACGGTTCGCTCTCCATACCGCTTGACGAGCCCGCGTAATTTGATCGCTGAGGTTGAGTTCATCGCATCCGCATGTGTGTGAGTGAAATGTCCGAATCGAAACTCGAGCCGGTTGCTCGAAAGCCCTTGGGGTCGGTTACCACAACGTTGCCGGTGCCGTGCAGCATTCCGGTCGCTCGGTCGTAGACGAGCTGCGTACACTCTAACGTCATCCCCGATGACGTGCGCGCGTGCACGCCGTTCAACAGCGTTACGGTGTTCGCTGACTGATCGACGACCGCTTGCGGCGCCGTGGCAGCGATTCTTCCGCCCTGCTTGTCGCGAAACGTCACCCGCGCCTGTTGAAAGACCGCGCGTGCACCACCCTGGGGCCCCTTGCTCTCGTACGAGCTTGCAAGGAGATCGTAATCGACGCGGTTGTGGACTTCCTGAATGAGGTGAACCGGACGATTTGCCGTCCCCTGACCCGAAATCCGCAGGACCAGCGGCGAGACGGCGGCGTGCGGTTTGGGCGCCGGCGCTGAGGGGGCAGGCGTAGCTTTCGGCGGCTGCGGATTGCAGCCGGTAGCTCCGGCCAGCAAGACCGCCATGATTCCAGCCTGCCAGCGCACTATCTAGTCAGAGGTTCCCAAGTTCGGGATCGCCGCCGCGCGCCGAAGCAAGCGCAAGCGCCATGATCGGCATCCACAATCCGAAAATCACCAAGCTCACGGTATCGATGAGGCCTTGCACGGCAACCCCGACCAGTCCCGCCGTAATGCTCAATGAGAGGAACGCGTCAGGAGGCCGGGCTGCGCGTAAACGCCGCCGCAACTCGGCGCCAAAACGCCACATCGTCCATGCCACCGTCAGCAAACCCACAATGCCAAACTCCGCAAAGAACGTGAGATACAGACTGTGCGCGTGGAAGGCGGTCGCATCGCCGTCGGGCGCGCGGAGCACCGCGTACAGACGCGAGAAGTTGAACGGACCAACACCCGTCAACGTAAAACGGTCGACGATCTGTACGGCCGTCTGCCAGATGGAGAGCCGCGTGTAATCTTCGCTGGGATCGTGATGGGCATTAAAGAGCAACAGCACCGCCAGCGTCCCGGCACCCACAACCAGGGCTGCGGCACCCGTGCGCCGCGTTCGGATTGCGATCAAAAACGCCGCGGCGGCGGCGAAGCCCATCCATCCCGCGCGGGAAAACGTCAATGCCAAGGCCACGCCTCCCGCCGCGAGGGTCGCCCACGCGACGAGTCGCATCGCAGCCTCCTCCGTTACGCGTGCATATGCGTAGGCGATCGGCAGCAGCACGATGAGATATCCGGCCAACTCACCGGGGAGAATGAAGGTGCCGGTCGCCCGGCCATGCGCGATCGCGTATTGCGACGCCGGCACTCGTGTGATGACCATGATGAGCGCTGCAAGCGAGGCGACGAAACCCGGAATGAGTATGGCGATAGAGATCGCGCGCGCCGCGTTTCGATCGCTGTAGAATCGCATCACCGAGCAATGCCAGACGATCGAAAGACCGCCGATACCGGTAAAAACCATGCCCGCAACTGGATTGAAACCGACG
>JAFAOZ010000033.1 GCA_019247395.1 Vulcanimicrobiota bacterium
CGCCGTTCACCGACGTTCTGCTGGTATTGCTCATCATTTTTATGATCTTGGCAGCACTGGTGGCGCCGCCCGGATTTGAAAAAGAGCTGCCCAACAAGAACCCGAATTCGTCGAATCAGAATCAGAAGAACAAGAACGACATCGAAGTCGACGTCAATAACAAGGGTGTGATCTTCATCGACGGCGTCAAAACCGACGAGAGCGGAGTCTACCGCGTGATGTACGATGCTTCGAAGAAGAAGCCCAACCATCACGTCGCGATCGTCGCCGACGCCAAAGCGCCGTACGGCGTGATCATTCGTATTCTGGATGCCGCCAAGAACGCCGGTCTTCAAGACGTCGGCTTCGTAACGTCGTAGCGGAGGTTTTAAAGCGTGGCTGTTTCCACCGGTCAAGGTGAAGATGAAGTAATGTCGACGATCAACATCACGCCCTTCACGGACGTGCTGTTGGTGCTTCTGATCATCTTCATCATTCTGGCGTCGGTGACCAAAGAACCGAAGCTGCCGGACGCCTATAACAAAGACAAAGTTCAACCTTCGCAGATCGTTGTGATCGTCGACGAACACGACCACATTCAGATCGGCTCGAATACGGTAACCATTGCCGACGCCAAAGCGGCGTTCGCAGAGTTGCAAGATGCGACCGACCACCGTTTCAAGAGCGTCATCGTCAAGGCCGACCCGAGGGCGACCTATGGGACGATCCTCCAAGTAATGGACGCCGCCAAGCAGGTCGACCTGACCGACTTCGGCCTTGCGAATAAAATTCAAAATAGTTCTGAGGCTCCCGCGGGAACGACACCGTAACCAATGGCAAAGGCTCGCGGCGGCTATTTAACCACCGGCGAACGGGTGCGCAGCTTTATCGGCTGGGCGTTCGTAATCTCGCTCATCGCGCACTTGGCGATCGGTTCGTTCCTTCCGAACTTCGCAAAACAGCACGAACAGCAAAAAGTCGAAGAAGTGACGGTCCAAAAGCAGAAGGTTATCGTACACACGCCGCCGCCTCCGACGCCCACACCGCCGCCGACGCCAACGCCGCCGCCAAATCAGACGCCGCCGCCCAAACAGCAAAAGCAGGTAGAGCAGCCGAAGCTCAAGGTTAACCTCGTGCATACGCACAACGCGGGCACGACCGGAAACACCGAGAATACCGTCGCGCAGCCTAAGACCGGCAACGAGAACGGCGCGCCGGGCGGGCAGGGAAATGGAACGCCCGCGCCCGCGGCAGCCGCGGGTACGCCGAAGCCGGCCTGCGCGAACCCGAACGTCGAGGCCTCGGTCACGAGTCCGGTGCAGCCGGACTATCCCGAATCGGCGAAGGAACTTGGTCTTGGCGCGGTCACCGTCGAGGTCGAAGTGACGGTCGGGCCGAGCGGAAATCTGGTAGGTGCGAAAGTTTATAAGAGTGCGGGCAACATGTCGATCGATCAGGCCGCACTGCGCGCGGCGCGCCAGTCGACCTATTCCCCGAAGCTGGTTGATTGCCAGCCGACGACGGGCGATTATCTCTTCCGAGCCGACTTCACTCCCGACTAGTCTCGCAGCGCGCGATGAGCCATGAAACGCATCCCGCGTTTATTGCTGGTTGCGTTCGCGCTTTCGCTGTTGGTGCACCTCGTCGTCGCTATCGGTCTTCGTCCGGCCGCGCCGACGCCGGCAACACAGAGTGAGGTCGTCTCGATCCAACATCGTCCAGCGACCATCGCGGTGAGAAAGCCGCCGACTCCCCCGCCCTCTCCACCGCCGCAACGAACTCCGGCCCCGCGTACCGCAGCCTCGGCGCCGCCGCGCAAGGGTCCCGGTGAGGGCGGGACGCAAGGCGCAAGCGCCGCGACGCCGGTGCCGGTCGTCGCGCAGGCGACGGCAAAGCCCGCGGTCACACCGACCGCCGGCTGTGCGCACTCGAACAGCGCCGCAGCCGTCGTCTCGACACCGGCGCCGCCGGAGATTCCGCTTTCGGTGCGCGCATCGGGCACGAGCGGTACCGCGCTCGTGAGCGTGCAACTCGACACGTCGGGAACGGTCACCGGCGCGAGCGTCACGCAAAGCACCGGCAACTCGTCGCTCGATTTGGTCGCGGTCGGAATGGCACGCGACGCCCGGTACTCGCCGGCCCTGCACGATTGCAAACCGGTTGCAAGCGCTTATGTGTACAGCGTAAAGTTCGTCGCATGGTGATCGCATGACGTATCTGCAAGCGCTAGCGCTGGCGCTCTTGCAGGGTGTGAGCGAGCTCTTTCCGGTCTCGAGCCTCGGCCACACGATTTTAGTTCCGGCGCTGCTGCAGTGGCACAATATCGACCGCGCGAGCGCTTCGTTCTTAGCCTTCGTCGTCGTGCTGCATCTCGGAACGGCGTTGGCGCTGATTCTTTATTATCGCCACGAGTGGTACGCGATCGCGCGTGCGCTCGTTGCGAGCGTCGTGCGCGGTCGCCTGAGCGACGACCGTGAGGAGCGCGTGGGATGGCGTTTGGTCGTCGGAACTATTCCCGTCGGAATACTCGGCGTGATCTTCGAACATCCGGTGCGCAAGCTCTTCGGATCTCCCGCTCCCGCGGCGATCTTCTTGGTTATCAACGGTCTCGTGATGTTTGCGGGTGAGGCGCTGCGGCGACGCCAGCACCGCGCGGCTCCCGGCGCGTACAAGCCGATCGAAGCGCTGAGCTATTCGCAGAGTCTGTTAATCGGCGTCGCGCAGGGCTTCGCGTTGCTGCCCGGCATCTCGCGCTCGGGCATCTCGATGGTGGCGGGTCTGCTCTTCGACCTCGACCACGAAAACGCGGCGCGATTTTCGTTCCTGCTCGCGACGCCCGTCATCTTCGCCGCGGGGCTTCTCGAAGTGCCGAAGCTCTTCGCGCCGGGCACAAACCTCGTGCTGATCGAGGCGATCCTCGGCGGAATTGCCGCCGGCATCGCCGCATATCTCTCGGTTGCCTTTCTCATGCGCTATTTTCGTTCGAACGATTTACGGCCATTCGGCTGGTATTGCGTCGTGATGGGGGCGGTCAGTTTTGTTCTCGCACGGAAGGGAGTGATTTCATGAGAGTCATCGCATTCGCAGCGGCCATCGTCTTTTTCGTTTTAG
>JAFAOZ010000126.1 GCA_019247395.1 Vulcanimicrobiota bacterium
GTCGACGGGCGCTATCGATTGTCCCGACGCGACCGGATCGCAGCTCAGCTACGACGGAAGCTGGCTCTACCTCAGCCAGTGGTACAACCGGCGCATTCTCGGCCTTGACGACCAAGGCAATATCGTGCGGCAAATCGAGGTACCGCATCAAATCTGCGGTCAGTGCTACGTCGACGGAAGCTTCTATCTCGTCACGACCGACGACGAGGATACCGGTGAATATTTGCTGACGCGCGTTTCGGCCAACGGCGACCACCGATCCGAAGATCTGGCCCGCATTCCGTTCGCCGCCCGCGCGCTGGCCTTCGACGGATCGCGATTTTGGACCAACCACCGCGAGGCAAACGAAATCGTCGCATTTGAAAGCCCCGTGTCATCCTGAGGAGTCGAAGGACGAAGGACGAGACGACATAATACCGACAGACTACGCGGTCGTAGCTCAACGGATAGAGCACCAGGCTTCGAACCTGTAGGTTGGGGGTTCGAGTCCCTCCGACCGCGATGCTTTTTAAATATGCGCGCCTAAAGAGGGTCGATGATCGGATCAGTCGCGCTTACGATGCTGGCTGCGGCCGCTGCGGCGCCCTCAGCGACACCACTGACCGATCCGTGCTTCCATAACGCACGGATAACGAAGGCCGTGATTCCGGACACGGACCGTCTATGGGGTACGGACTACTGGAACATGCCGCTCGCAGCGGTGGTTGCCGTAACGATTGGGGCCGACGGTTCGGTAAAAAGCGTCTCGATTGCCAAAACGAGTGGCTCTATCGAGTTCGACCGCGATGTCGTCCTTGCTGCGAAGCGATCGACGTACTCACCCAAGGTGGTGAGATGCGAACCGGTCGAGGCAACCGTTCCGTTCATGGGGACGCGTACTCCGGGAACTTTACCGTAGTTTGTTTCGCGTCGCGCTGATCGCGATTCCACTCGTCGCACTTCTGATCGTGCCGGCGTTTATCACCGGCACCCAGCCGCGAGCTTTTGGCCTGCCGCCCATCATGTGGTGGATTCTGCTGTGGGTGCTGCTGACGCCGGTCTGCCTGTTGACCGTCGAGCGGATGCGAGAAGAATGAGCCTCCCGCTGCCGATGCTGATCGTCGCGGCCGTGGTGCTGGGCACGATTGTGTTTGCGCTCCTCGCCGTTCGGAGGCTCGGCAACGACCCGACGCAGTTTATCGTCGGAGGGCGGTCGTTCGGGACGATTTTGCTCTGGGTACTGATGGGCGGCGAGCTCTATACAACCTTCACGTTTCTAGGCATCGCCGGCTGGGTCTATAGCCGCGGCGCAGAGATTTACTACGTGCTTGCCGTCGGAGGCGGAGCGTATATCGTCGCTTACCTCTATCTGCCGCGGTTGTGGCGTTTTGCCAACGATCGCAACTTACTGACGTTTGCTGATTTCTTCGCCGCGCGGTACGAAAGCAAAGGCTTCGGAGCGGTCGTCGCGCTGATCTCGACGTTCACGGAGGCACTCGCGCTGCTCGTGTACCTCACGGGGCTGCAGATTATTCTCGGCATCGCCGGCCTCGGGAAAATCGACGCCACGCATGCCGTCCTCATCGCCTTTGGACTCATTACCCTATTCGTCTTCACGGCCGGGTTGCGCGGCATGGCCTGGGCAAGCATCGTGAAGGATGCACTGATGATTGGCGCGGTTGCCATAGTGGGTTTCGTGCTGCCGATCGCGTTCTTCGGATCTCCCGCAGCGATGTTGGATCACGCTATTGCCGCGCGTCCGCACGCCTTTACCGTCGGCGCTTGGACGGCCGCAAACGGAAAGCTGTGGTACATTACGACGGCGATGCTCAATGCGGTCGCTTTTTTTGCCGGCGTGAACGCGGTCGCCGCGACGTACGCTGCCAAAAGCGAGGAGACGGTCCGGCGCAATGCCATGCTGTTGCCGCTTTACAGCTTGATGATCGTACCGCTGTTCCTTGCCGGCTACACTGCCGCGCTTGTGCTGCCCGGCTTGCGCGGCACGCAGAGCGACAGCGCCTACCTGCGCGTGCTTCAGGCGCACTTTCCGCTCTGGCTGCTCGGTGCGGTCTGTGCCGCCGGAACGCTCGCCGGATTGCTGCCGTCGGCGACGCGGCTGCTTGCGGCTTCGAGTCAATTGATGAAAAACCTGATGGACGATATCTTCGGCGTCGCTAAGGAAGGGGCCGCGCAAACTTGGGTGACGCGCGTCTTCATCGTATTGGTCGCGTCGACGGCGCTCTATCTTTGGGTCTTTTTAAAGGCGTCGCTCGTCGATCTGCTCCTGTTCG
>JAFAOZ010000128.1 GCA_019247395.1 Vulcanimicrobiota bacterium
ACACGCCGAAGAGTCCCGCCGCGCGATAGGCCGCCTGGAATGAATAGACGCTGTATACGAGCCCGCGCTGTTCGCGAATCTCCTGAAAGAGCCGGCTCGACATGCCGCCCCCCAAGACGGTGTCCAGCAGCGACGCGGCATAGCGGCGTTCGTCACGAACGTCGACGCCCCGCGTGCCGACGACGATGTAGGCCTGTTCGCTCTCTTTGTGGCGAAGGTGCGTCGCGGGTGTGACGATCGGCGACTCGGGCTGCGGCAGTGCGCAGTCGCCCTCATAACCGGCAAACCGCTCCCGGACCAATTCCACGAATCGCTCGTGCTCGACGTTGCCGGCAGCCGCAACGACGACGCAGTTCGGAGTATAATGCGCGCGCATGTGATCGCGAAGGTCGTCGGGCGTGAGCCGCACGACGGTATCGGCGAATCCAATCGTTGGCTCGCCAAGATTGGAACCGCGCCACATCGTCTGCAGAAAGATGTCGTGGATGAGATCGTCGGGCGAGTCGTCGTACATTTTGATCTCTTCGAGAATGACTTTCTGCTCTTTGGCGAGCTCCTTCGCATCGAAGAGCGAATGCAAGAACATGTCGGAGAGTACGTCGAGCGCAAGCGGAACGTGCCGATCGATGACCTTGGCGTAATAACAGGTCGTCTCTTTATCCGTGAACGCATTGAGGTTGCCGCCGACCGCGTCCATGGTTTCGGCGATCTGCCGCGCGCTGCGTCGCTGCGTGCCTTTAAACAGCATGTGCTCGACGAGGTGCGAAATGCCGCGCCGGTCGCGGCTCTCGACGGCGGAGCCGACGTCGGCCCAGATTCCTACCGTCGCGGAACGTACGGACGGCATGCTCTCCGTAAGGACGCGGAGGCCGCTCGGCAGCGTCGTTTTTTTATACATGATCGCTGAAGGCGGTGCGCACCCACGTCGAATCCCAAAACGCGCCGCCGCCCGCGGCCTCTATGCGTTCCCGAATTGCCGACGCGCTCTCGCCACGGCGGACGCTTAGACTGAAGACCGTTCGCGACGTCGGCTTGGCAAGATCGCCGCTCACGACGACACCTTTGCCGACGCTGATTGGAATGCTCGCCCAAAGGTCGATTTCTTCGGCGTCGGGCGCGGCCGCAAATGCGTCGCCGACGAGCCGTACCGCTTCATCGATGAAGGCATCGCGCGTCATCGTTGCGTGAAACTTCACGCCCAGCACCCGAATTCCGACGATGACGTGCCCGGCGAGCGCGTTCGCCGAGATCTGCGTCACTTCGGCCGGCCATTGCGTCGCAAAGATGACGTCGCCGATCTGCTCGGCCAAATCCCGCCGATTGCCGACCGCCCGCGCTTGCGCATCGAGCTGCGCCACGGTGGGAGCGTACGCCCGCGCAAGGCCGCAGGCGCCGGCAAAAAGCGCCGCCGCCAAGAGCAGCTTAATAGGATTGCGCAAAGTACGCTCGAGCCTTCGCGGGTTCGCCGCAGGCGGTGCAGGTGGCTTTGGGATCGTCAAGCTCGTGGAGGACGCGGGTCGTCGCGGTGGTCGCAGTTTTGACGGCGGCCTCACACTCGGGACGCTCGCACCATGCGATGTCGATCATTCCGGCGCGCGTACGACAGAGCTCTAAGAACTCGTCGCGGTTCGTGGTCGCAATGGTCTGCTTGTCAAGGAAAGCCTTGGCTTCCCGATAGAGCGACCCTTGAATATCTTCGAGCAAGTCGCGCAGGACGACCGGAATTTCGGCGAGCGCCACGCTTCGTCGCTGATCCGCGTCGCCTTTGCTTCGGTCGCGTCGAGCGAGCACCGCGGTACCCGCATCCACGTCACGCGGTCCGATCTCGATGCGAACCGGCACGCCGCGAATGTCCCACTCGCTGTACTTCCAACCCGGTTGTGCGTCGCGGAGATCCGCGCGCACGCGGAAACCGGCGTCGGTCAGACGCTCCGCCAGCTGCCGGCACGCCTCGGTCGCACGATCGTCGTTCGAGCGCACGATCGGAATGAGAACTGCCTCGATCGGCGCCATCTTCGGCGGGATGCGCAATCCGCGGTCATCGCCGTGCGTCATGATGAGACCGCCGAGCATGCGCCACGAAACGCCCCACGAGGTTGTATACGCGTGTTTGATGGCGCGATCGGCGTCGACGAACTTGATATCGTAAGCTTTTGCAAAATTCTGCCCTAAATCGTGCGACGTGCCGGACTGTAACGCCTTGCC
>JAFAOZ010000130.1 GCA_019247395.1 Vulcanimicrobiota bacterium
CATGTGAGCGCCTGCGCGACGGCCGCTTCGTCGAGATAGATCAGCCGGCGAACCGCAGCTTTGCGCGCTCCCGCGCCTTTGCGGCCTCCACCGCACGATCGCGAGGCGGAGCATGGGTGACGAGCGATTCCAGCAACTCGTGCGCGACGGAGGAGATTTGCTCGACTGCGCGATCGAAGGCTGCCTCGTTTGCCTTCGAGGGATGCGTGAATCCGCTGAGCTTGCGCACGAACTGCACGGCCGATGCCCGAATCTCTTCATGCGTTGCGGGCGGTGAAAAGTTATGCAGCGTCTTGATGTTGCGGCACATTTAGGAGGGAAACGCCTTCTCCAAGCCCTTCTGCACGTCTTCCATCGTCATCGCCGGCGCAAGCTCGCACGTCGCGCCCAACTCCATGAAGAACGGCTCGCACACCGACGGGATGTCGCTGGGATCCTTGAGATCGAATACGATGTAGCCGCCGCGCTTACCGTTGACGGCGGTAAAGTATGCGGCTTCCGGCTTTAGACGCTCGAACGTCGATGCCATGATTTTCCCGAGCCTGCCGTCCTTGATGGCTGCGCTTGAAGCCTCGACCGACATTTCAACTTTGAGAATGGTCCGCATGCTCACCTCTCTTTCCCGAGGCGGCATTAGGAGTTGGAGGCGACGACTCCTCGTCGCCTAAAGAATCGCCATCGCAACGCTCAACGAGTCAGATCGCCTCGCCGCACTTGGCTATCGCCAAGAGCTTTCGCGCGTACTCTCACTCTTCGATAATTTCGCGATAGCGTTTAGCTACCTCAGTCCGATGGTCGGGATCTACTCGCTGTACACGCTCGGGTTAGGGACGGGCGGCCCGCGCTACATTTGGACCATTCCGGTTGTGGTGGGGTGCATGCTCTTGGTGGCCTTGGTATTCGGCGAGCTCGCGAGCGAGTATCCTCTTTCGGGCGCGCTCTACCAGTATGGCAAGTACACAATCGGTGCGCGCTATGGGTGGTACGTCGGCTGGATCTACGGCTTTGCATTGCTGGCGACGGTCGCGTCGGTCGATTCGGGAGCAGTCGGGTACGTCACCGCGCTTGCGAACCTCCTGCTGCGCACGCATCTCGATCCGGCCAATCATGCGACGATCTTTATCATCGCGGGCGGGATCATCATCTTATCCGCGATCCTAAACTCTATCGGTGCAAAGATTCTCGGTCGTGTCGGACGATACGGAGTCTACGTGGAGACCATCGGTACCTTCGGCGTCTTTATCGCGCTTGCGGCCTACGGCTTCCACCAACATCTCGGCTTTATCTTCTCGTCGCAAGGTGTCGAACGCGCGGCGCACAATCCGCTCGGCCTCAATTTCTCGGGGAACTGGTGGACCGGCGCGGCGCTCGTCGCCATCCTGGCAAACGTGTACATCTTTTACGGATTCGAGTCGGCCGGCGACATCTCCGAAGAGACGGTCGAAGCGGCGCGTCAAGTGCCGCGCGCGATGCGCAACGCGCTGCTATACGGCGGCATCGCCTCGTTCGTTTTGGTGTTGGGCCTCGTGCTCGCGACGCCCGCGCAGGGAATTGGCCCGGTCGTAAGCGGCGGCATCAACGTGATTCTCGGGAGGCTGCCGAGCTGGCTTGGGGACTTCTTGCTCGTCATGGTCATCGTCGCGTTTTTCAGCTGCGGCACGGCGGTGCAGGGTGCAGGTGCCCGGGTCGCCTTTGCGCTCGCGCGCGACGGCGCTTTACCCTTTAGCGCCAAGCAGCGCGCGATTCACCCGCGCCATCGCACCCCCGTCAACGCGATCCTCGTCGGGACGATCGTACCGTTTCTCTTTTTATTGCTCGTCTTGATCAATCCGAGCAAACCGGTGCGGCTCCTATGGTTCGAATATCCGGCGAACGTCAACGCGCTCTACGCACTCGTTTCATTTGCGACTTCCGGCATCTACCTCGCATTTCTCTTGACCGTCCTCGGTGCGACGATTGCGCGGTTGCGCGGCTGGAAGCCGAGCGGCGCGTTCACGCTGGGACGCTGGGGAATGCTGGTTACGACGGGTGCGGCGCTCTACTTGCTGTTGATGCTGATCAACATCGTCTGGCCGAGTTCGCTATCGAGCGGCCGGGCAATCTTCAACTACGGATGGATCACGCTCTTGATTATGGCGCTCATTGCGGGGATCGGTGCGTTATACGAAGCCGTTGCGCGTCCCACGCGCGCAATAAACAACGCCGTGCCGCCCGCCGGGGGCGACACGGCGCCGATACGCTAAAAACCCGCTAGCTGGCTGCTTTCGTGCAGGTAATAGTCGTTGTTGTCGTGTGACCCTGCGCGTCGGTTGCGCTCGAAGCGTCCGTCGTCTGAGTGTCGCTGTTTTTCGTTATCACATCCGAGCCACTGCTTCCGTCGAGGCCCTTCGTCGTCCAGGTGATCGTATTGCCTTGCCATCCCGGGGACGTCGAGATGCCGTATCCACCGCCGTTATCGACGCCGACTTGAACCCACTGCTTGGTCGTCGCATCGTATCCCATATACGAGGTGCCGTTCACCGTCCACGTGCGATACTGGTCGAACGGCGGCGCGGTATCTTGGCTGACCATCCACATGCCGTCCATTCCGATGGTCGTCGTGCTCGTATCGGGGCGGGTTTTGCCGCGGAGCGTTTGCGAGCAGTTCCAGGTTCCGGTCAGGAACATCATGGATGAAAAATCTGGCTTGGCGTTGGGGACCATTGTGGCCGCCGGCGCGGGTTGCGCCGTTGATGCGACCGGAGCCGCAACGAGCGCCAACACAAACGCCGCCGCGCTTAGTAACAACAAAGCCGGATGCCTCATGTTTTGACCCTTTCGTGCATTAGACACAGCAAGTAAAAACTCGCTTCTTGCAGCGTTCGAAGGCTTCCTTGGTTGCTGAAAGCGGACTACGGGGTTAGCGCAAAAACGGCGCCCTCGGATCGCGCGCCGCCGTCCGCAGCCGTGCCGTAGAGCTGAGATCCAAATACCGCCAGACCCGCGGAGGGCGTTGCGCCGTCGGGCTTACCGGCGAAGTCGTGGAGCACCGTCTCGCCGCCGGGCACGCGAACTTCGAAGACCGTTCCTCTGCCCGACACGCCGCCCTCTCGGGTCGTGCCGAACAGAATCCCGTTGCGCACAATGAGACCGGCTAGGGGATATTCACCGTCGGTGACCGTGTGGCAGCAGAGAAACGAATGCACGACCAGCTCGCTGCCGGTGGATGGATCTATTGCAAACACCGTCCCCTGCGCGTGTTTGCCGCCGCCGAAGCTCGTGCCATACAGCTTGCTGCGCAGCGCGATGAGGCCCGACGCGGGAAAGGCGCCGTCCGTCGATGCCGGCGAGTAATGAAACGCATGCAGCGTCTTCTTCACTCCCGTAACGCTGATTTGAAAGATGGTCCCGCAGCCCGTCGAGCAGTAGGGCGTCGTTGCGCCCCCGTATTGCGTGGTGCCATAGAGACGTCCGCCGTACACATAGAGCGGGGCACTCGGATTGGCGCCGTCTTTGCCGCCTTTGAACCGGTAGATCACGCGCTCGGCGCCGTCAGGTCGCATGCTGAAAACGGTGCCACAACCGCTGGGGCAAAGCGGAGTATCTTGGCCGCCATACTGCGTCGTGCCGTAGAAGACGCTCCCGAAGCGGACCATTCGTGCAACCGGATCGGCGCCGTCGGTACCGCCCTTGAACGCGTGCAGCACGGTTTCCGGCGTTCCGCCGGTGCCGGCTTTATAGACCGTTCCGCAGCCGTCGCCACAGCCGGTCGCACCGCCGCCGGCACTCGTCGTGCCGTAGAGCGCACCGTCGATAACGACGCCGGCAAGCGGTGCAGCGCCGTCGCTGCCTCCGGTGAAACGATGCAGGACGCGCTCGCGACCGGATGTATCAATGCTGAAAAGCGTGCCGCAGCCAAGCGCGCAATTCGCGTTCGTAATGCCTCCGTATACCGTCGTACCGTAGAGCGCGCCCGCCGCAGCCCGCAGATCGCTCATCGGCCGATTGCCGTCGTTGGATTTCCCGAATTGAGCGAAGCTATAAATCACCGAGTATCCGGTCGCATTGGGCGAACTCCATGAAGCAAACGGCGGCGCAACGCGATCCGGTAACGCGCTTCGTGCGCCGCACGACGTCAACATCGCGGCGTACAAGGTCGCGGCAATCGCGCAGCGATTAGGGATCGACCGGCTCCGTCGAGGATTGATGGAGGAAATAACTCGGCGGATACTTCGCTGGGATGCGCTTGAACTTGCGCGGCTTCTGCGAAAAGTCGAAACAATCCATCAGATCGTCGGCGCGAACGTCGGTGGTATGCATTGAGGGCAAGCCATATGTCTCTTCGATGAATTTCAAGATGCTGCCGAACTCGTG
>JAFAOZ010000135.1 GCA_019247395.1 Vulcanimicrobiota bacterium
TTCACATCGGCCGTGAGAATCGTTCCGTCGGGGAGAAGCGTATAGCCCTCTTCGGCGTTGAAGTCGGCCTTGCCGGTATCGCGCATTTTCTTCCACTTGAGCGTCTTGGGAATGAGCGCTGCGTCCTTGTTCGTCAATTTTTGGCCCAAGAAGAGGTTTCCGTTTGGAAGCACCGTTGACGGCGAATCGCCGATCCATCCCCAGCCCTTCGGATGTCCGAGCGCGATGAACTTCATTTTGACGGGATCGTAAACGGCCGCGAGGTTCGTCAGCTGCAGCTGGTATCCGTTGCCCGGCGAGTTATACTCGCCGCCGGCGATCACGAAACGGCCGTCGGCGAGCACGTCGGAGGCCGACGCGTCGGGGCCGTATCCGGATTGCAACGAGCCCACTTGAGTCCACGTTCCGCTCGCATAGTTGCCCTTCGAGTCCGGAACGTAGCGATAGAAGTTATTCCAGTTCGACCCGCTCTGGGCGAGGATCGAACCGTCGGTCATCAGCCATTCCAACTGCATTGACGTGGGTGGTTGATTGGCAAGCTTAACGACGGTACCGCCGCGCTGACTCGCTTGCCACCCACGCAGCGTCTGCGGAGTGATGCCCGCAGAGGACGAATTCGGAAGAAGGGATCGGCTACCGGAACATCCGGCGATGCCGACGGCCGCAACCGCGGCAAATGTAATGAGAGCCGATCTCAAGCTGATGCGCAACACGCGAACCTCCAAGCAAAGAAGTCTGGGACCCCCTTCCTTAGAGGTTAGGCGCCTTTTTCCCGCCGTGGCGGAAGGGTGGTAATTGTTGGCTATCCGGGTGTGGTTACTACGAACGTTTCTTGCGCTGCTTGCGGTCTTTTTCGATCATCGCGAAGGCCTGTTTGCGCGAGCACGTCCCTTTGAACTCGATTTTATTGCCTTCAACCTCCGAATACTCCACCAAAAACCGCTCGATGCCGTCCATCATGTCCTTTGGAACGTCTCCGAGCTTTTTGTACTCATCGGTTTTAAGGGTTACGCCATCCTGCTGCTTCAAACACGCAACGAGACGATTGTTGATGGTGCCGTTTTTTTTCAGCAGAATTGCACCCAAAATGCGAACCTCGAGCAGACAGCCGGTAAAGGTTGGCGCGTCGTTGATGACGAGGATGTCGGTCGGGTCGCCGTCATCTGCAAGCGTCTGCGGGACGAAGCCGTAATCGTACGGCCAGCTCAGGCCCTCAGCGAGCGTTTGCTTGAGCATGAAGATGCCGTACGCCGGAACGAAGGCATATTTGTGCCGCGTCTGCGCCGGCGTCTCGATCACGGCATGGACGAGTTGCTCGTGCTTATCGCAAGCGTAGGTCGGGATCGCGTCATAGTTCGTCGGGTTAATGTAAGAATCGGCCATTGAACGAATTGTACCCATGTAGGGAGAGGGGCCGCCCGCTCGCGTTGAAATCCAACGTATGAAGAAGGCAGCTCTCGTCTACGCCCTCGCGGCCGCGTTCCTTGCGCTCCCGGTCTTAGCGCAGCAAGTAAGCATTACGGTCAACGGCCAACCGCTCGCCCTGAGCCCGGGTCCGATCGAGCGGACTGGACGCGTCTTCGTTCCGCTGCGCGGTATCTTCGAACGCTTGGGTGCGACCGTCGTTTACTCGGCCGGCACGATCAACGCCACGAAGGGATCCACGACGGTTCAACTGCGAATCGGTTCGACGCAAGCGACGCTGAACGGGCAAGTGCAGACGCTCGACGTGGCGCCGTTTATCGTGGGCGCCACGACCTACGTTCCGCTGCGCTTCATCGCACAATCTCTCGGTGCCAACGTCGGATACGATAACTCGACGCGCGTCGTATCGATCGAGATGGCGCATGGCGTGCCGGTTCCACCGCCGCCTCCGAGGCCGGTGCCTCCTCCGCCGCGGCCGCCGATGCCGGGTCCGGAAGTCCGGTTGCGCAACCAGCGTCCGGTTCCGGATAGCGAGATCACCAATCGATTTGCCGTTATCTCAGCCGAATTTTCGCGCGAAGTATTCGCGGATAGCGTGCGGGTTTGGATCGACGGTGCAAACCGGACGATGCAAGCCGGCGTCTCGTCGACCGGATTTTCGTTTAGGCCTCCCGCGCCGATGGATTTTGGCTCGCACACCGTACGCGTTGCGGGTCGCAGCCGCGACGGTGCCGGATTCGATCGTTCGTGGTCGTTCAGAGTCGCGCGGGAGCCGATTTCGCTGACGATCAATCAGCCGGCGCCAAACGCAGCGGTGCCGCGTGAATTTACGCTGAGCGGCAGCACCGCCGCAAACGCGACGGTCCGCGTTACGGCCGGAGCGTCGCCGTCGTCGACCGGGCAGTTCAACGGCACGACGACCGCCGGTCCGAGGGGCAACTTCCGGCTCGACGTGTCGCTGACGACGATGCCGGGACAGCAAACCGTCACCGTGCGCGTTACGGCAACCGATCCGGTGTCGTTACGCAGCACCGAAACAACGCTTCGCCTAAGGCTCGCACCGTAGCCGTGTCATCCTGAGCCGAGCCGCGGAGCGGCTCGTGTCGAAGGACGGGGTTCATACTTTCTTTACGCCCCCTCCTTAGATTGGGGGCATGGTTAGAAGGCTTTTGGCAGTTGGGTTGGCGGTTGCCGGCCTTGCCGTAAGCGCTTGCGGGGGTCGCGTAGGCGCCCCCGCCTCCGGCAACGGCGCCGACATCGTACCTCTGCCGCAGTTCGATCCTAACGTAGCCATATTTGCAACGGTTCCGAAGAACACGGTCGGTGAAGAGCTGCCCAGCGAAGGGCTCGGCACAATTCGCTCGGTGCATTGGAAAGCGACGCTCGGTGGATTCACGCAACGCCAATATTCACAAGCACTCGGCTTCGCGCCGCACACGAAGATCACGATTCTGAATCTCTCGCATCATATCGAACACACGCTCGACGTCGTCAAAGTCATCAAACGCCCGCCGGCACTCTTTCCGCCAAATCCGAAGCTTCCTAAAAATAAACAGGGCGGATCGACGCTGCAGCTGGGTTACGCGAGCGGCATTATCATGCCCGGCAAATCCGTCACCGTAACGCTCGCCAAACCGGGCATTTATCTGATCGGCTGCGCGTTCCACTATCATTCCGGAATGAGAGACGTCTTCGTGGTCGAGCCCGATGCCACGCCGGGACCGCAAGGCACGCCGCCCGATCCGACATCTTCGCCGACCGTTCGTTCGAGTTACGCGCCGTAAGGGGCTAAGCGAGTTCGGCTTTGAGAACGATTCGCGTCGAGTTGCGGGTCGATTGGATTTGAACGCGGTCCATAAACGCGTGCATCATCTCGATACCGCGCCCGCGTTCTTCACGGCGCACGAACGGCCGCCAGCGCCCGAAATCCTCGATGCAAAGAACGAAGTGCTTTCCTTCGTCGGTTAGCTCGAGCCGAATCAAACCCGGGTCCGAATCGCGATACGCGTGTTCGATGGCATTGGCGACCGCTTCGCCCAGAGCAACCAGAATGCCGAAGCGGCGCTCTCCCTCGATGCCGATCCGATCGAGCCGCGCGGCGACGATTGCACGCGAGAGCGCGGCGACGACCGGAACGGCTGAAAAGACATAATACGGAACGGGGGCCGTGCGCGAGAGAACCAGGACGGCGGCGTCGTCGCGATTGCCTTCCCTTCGGAAGATTCGTTCCTGCAGCGCGAACGCCGGATCGGCACGATCCTCATCGCTTGCCGCCGTTTCGCACAGCAGCGTCCGTGCGGTTTCGAGCAAGCGCCGTTCGCCGCCGATCAAATCCCGATCGTTTTCCACCAGGCCGTCGGTATAGAAAACAACGTGCGCGCCTTCCGGTACGGTGAAGTTCCATTCGCGGCTCTGCAACTCGTCGCGGCAGCCTAGCGGAAGACTTCCCGCGGGCAGCGCGCGCACCGGGCCGTTCGCGAGCGCGAGCAACGGCGGCGGATGTCCGGCACATGCGTAGCGCAGCTCACCCGTAACCGGATCGTAGATGGCGAAGACCGCAGTCACGATTCCGAGCGACTGCCGCAGCATGAAAATGCGGTTGACGTAGTCCAGCACCGCCGACGCGCTTTCGGCGGCGACGGCGGCGGTTCGAATCGCTTGCCGGACCTCACCCATGATGACCGCCGCGTCAAGGCCGTGACCGGCAACGTCTCCAATCGAGACTGCGACGCGGCCGTTCGGTAAAGCGAATGCGTCGAACCAGTCGCCGCCCACTTCGGCTTCATCGCTTGCGGGGCGGTAGGCGGCGAAAAACTGCGTACCGTCGATCGCCGGCAGCTTCTCCGGCAGGAGCGCTCGCTGAAGGCGGTCGGCGACCCGGTGCTCGCGCTGGGTCAGCGCGTGACCGGCGAGCACCACACCAAGCTGCGTCGCCAGGATCTTCACGGCCTTGCGCGCGACGTCGCTAAAACCGTCGCTCGATCCGGTAGCGCAGCGAAGCGTTCCGAAGGAGCGTCGTCCATCGTTGATGCGCTGGGTGATCGATCCGGTTTTCACGCAATGCGACGGCAGAGTGCCTGCCGTCACGCGCAAGTCGTCGCCCGCATTTGGCGCGCATTCGATCTCGCAATAATCGGCTAAATTCGAAGCTACAGCGCCGGCAACGTGCAAGAGTGCATCGCCGAGGCTCTCGGAACGCGTCAGTGTGCGGCCTGCCCCAAGCAACAGGTCGAGCACGTGCTCAAGGCGCTCCGCTGGGTCAAGCGAGCGCACCGAACGTTCATTTCCCGCGTTCGTCAAACTTAAACCTCCGCCGTTAGACCGAACCCCGATACGGGAACAAACCAAGGGCTACCCTGTGGAGGTATCATGCCGACTATTGCCTCTCGACGCGAGTCGAATAACGTTCTCGGCCAGCGCCGGCTTCTCGCCGCATTGCGTGCATTCAGGCGAGGCGATTTCACCGTTCGCTTACCGCATGACCTTTCGGGCGTCGACGGCGAGATCGCGGAGGCGTTCAACGATTGTATCGAGCTCAATGCCGGTCTCGCTAAAGAGCTCGAGCGCGTCAGCGTCGTGGTTGGGCGGGAAGGGCGCATCGCACAGCGCGCGTCGCTTGGCGCAGTCGGTGGCGCGTGGCAAGGCTTGGTGGATTCGGTCAATCGGCTCATCGGCGACCTGACGCAGCCGATGGCCGAGGTCGGCCGCGTTTTGGGTGCGGTCGCAAACGGCGACCTCTCACAGAGCATGGCGCTCGAGATTTCGGGCCGCCCGCTCAAGGGCGAGTTCTTGCGCTCGAGCCGCCTGATCAACTCGATGGTCAATCAGCTCAACGCGTTCTCGTCGGAAGTGATCCGCGTTTCGCGCGAAGTCGGCTCCGAAGGAAAACTCGGCGGCCAGGCCGTCGTGAAAGGCGTCGCCGGGACGTGGAAGGATCTCACGGACAGCGTCAACACGATGGCCGGTAATCTTACCAACCAGGTCCGCAACATCGCCGACGTCACGACCGCCGTCGCTAACGGCGACCTTTCGAAGAAGATCACGGTTGAGGCCCGCGGCGAAATTCTCGAGCTCAAAGGCACCATCAACACGATGGTCGATCAGCTCAACGCTTTTGCGTCGGAAGTGACGCGTGTCGCGCGTGAGGTCGGTTCCGAAGGCAAACTCGGCGGACAAGCCGTCGTCAAAGGCGTCGGCGGAACTTGGAAAGACTTGACCGACTCGGTAAACACGATGGCGGGCAATCTCACGAATCAGGTTCGCAACATTGCCGACGTGACGACGGCCGTCGCGAAGGGCGACTTGTCAAAAAAGATCACCGTCGACGTCAAAGGCGAGATCCTCGCACTCAAAAACACGATCAACACGATGGTTGACCAGCTCAACGGTTTTGCGTCGGAAGTCACGCGCGTCGCACGCGAAGTCGGCTCCGAAGGCAAACTCGGCGGTCAGGCGGCCGTCGCGGGTGTCGGCGGCACCTGGAAGGATCTCACGGACAGCGTCAACACGATGGCCGGCAATCTGACCTCTCATGTCCGCAACATCGCGGAAGTCACCACCGCCGTTGCCAACGGCGACCTTTCGAAAAAGATCACGGTCGATGCGCGCGGTGAGATTCGCGAGCTCAAAGCGACGATCAACACGATGGTCGACCAGCTCAACGCCTTTGCCTCTGAGGTCACGCGCGTTGCGCGCGAAGTCGGCTCCGAAGGCCGTCTCGGCGGTCAGGCCGAGGTCCAAGGCGTCAGCGGAACTTGGAAAGATCTTACCGACTCAGTAAACTTCATGGCTTCCAACTTGACGTCGCAGGTGCGCAACATTGCCGACGTCACGACGGCCGTCGCGAAGGGCGACTTGTCGAAGAAGATCACGGTCGACGTTCGCGGCGAGATCTTGGAGCTGAAGAACACCATCAACACGATGGTCGACCAGCTCAACGCGTTCGCATCGGAGGTGACGCGCGTTGCGCGTGAGGTCGGATCCGAGGGCAAGCTCGGCGGTCAGGCGCAGGTCGCGGGCGTCAGCGGCACCTGGAAGGATCTTACCGACTCAGTTAACTTCATGGCTTCAAACCTCACATCGCAGGTCCGCAACATCGCCGACGTTACGACTGCGGTTGCAAAGGGCGACCTTTCGAAGAAAATTACCGTCGACGTCAAAGGCGAGATCCTCGAGCTGAAGAACACGATCAACACGATGGTCGACCAGCTCAACGCGTTCGCATCGGAGGTGACGCG
>JAFAOZ010000242.1 GCA_019247395.1 Vulcanimicrobiota bacterium
CGATAGATCGCAAGTGCCTGCTGCTTTGATTGCAGCGCGGCTGCGTATTCGCCTCGTCTGGTCTGCGCATCGCCGATACGCGCGAGAGCGGAGGCTTCCCCGTAGCGATCTCCCAATTGATAAAATAGTGACCGCGCCGATGTACCGTCTGCCAATGCGGCCGCGTATTTACGGCGTCCGGCTTCGATGAGGGCACGAGCGTTAAGGGCTTGCGCTTCACCGTCGCGATCCTTTATTTCCGCAAACAACGTGAGCGCGTCCGCGACCAGCGGCTCCGCACGCGCGTAGCTTGCCAGTTCCGTGTCGACGACTGCGAGGTTCATAGCCGCGTTGGCCTCGGCATCGCGCGCCTTAAAGCGCCGATAGGCAGCGAGTGCCTCCTCGAGATCAACTTGCGCCTTCTTATGCTGACCCTGCCTGTCTTCAACGATAGCAACGTCCATCGGTAGGTTGGTATCGCTGACGGGTTCCCCCAAGGCTTTTAGGAGGGCTATCGATTGCTGCAACGACGCCATCGCGTCAATGTAATTGCCTTCCTTCTCCTGAGTCTCTCCAATATCGAGAACGGTATACGCTTCGCGCTCCTTATCGCCTAATTGACGGTAGAGTTGCAGCGCCCGCTGTGACGACCTTAGCGATGTCTCAAAGTAACCCTCTCCGTACTCGACGGTGCTCTCGTGCTGGAAAAAATTAGCTTCGCCGTCGCGATCGCCAGTCGCTTCAAAAAGTGGCCGTGCTTGGGCGAGCCATTTCTGGGCAACTGCATATGAGCCTTCGCTATATTCGATCATCCCAATGTTGGCCAGCACGCGCGCTTGGCCGTCGCGATCGCCCACTTGTTGATAGACGGCCAGCGCATCTTGTTGCATTCGCCGCGCTTCGGTGTAGTGCTCGCCTGTTATTTCGACGTCGCCGATGTCCTTGAGCGCGTTGGCCTCACCGTCCAGGTCCCCTGCTGTTTCGAAGAGTGTGAGCGCCTGCTGTAGAGACGCGAGAGCTTTGGCATCGTCGTCCTGAAAGTATTGCGTGAGCCCAATGCCCTCGAGTGCCGTCGCCTCGCGATCGCGATTGCCCTCGGTGCGATAGAATGCTCGCGCCCGTTCAAAGGCATTGAGCGCTTCGGCGTAGCGCGCCTCGAGCCTCAGGATGTTGCCCAAATTCATCAGGGCGGCATTGACGGCATTGGAATCGCCGCGATGCTGCGCTTGCGCGAGCTGTTCCCGGTAAAATTTCTCCGCGGCGGCGAAATTCGGGAACTCGGGGCCCACCGTCCAATTCACCGTTGGATGATACGTCGCTTGCGACGTTGCGGCCGCCGAGATGACGTCGATCAGCGAGGTCTTGAACTGCCGCCCGCCGATCTGCAGATAGCCGGTCTTCGTGATGTTGACCTCACCGTCGGTGCAGTCGAACGTCACGGCGTCGGGCGAGGTGTTGACCCAAAATGTGGTGCCGTGGACCGACGCGGTCAGCGCTTCGCCCGATTCCACGCGGAAGAAATCGAGCGATTTCGGCACGACGGTGTAGACCGACTTGCCGCCGTTGCTCGAAACGAGCTCGCCGGAGCCGGTGCTGACGAACGTCACGCTCGCGCCGGGCCGCAGCGTAATGATGCTCTTTTGGCCGGTGCTGGCGACGACGACCTGGACGTGCGCCGGAACGTCGATACGCGTGCCGTCCGCGATCGTCTCCAGCGTTCGCAGGGTGTGCTCGATCGTCGCTCCGCGCGTCAGCGTCACGCCGGTGACCGACGAGACGTCGTGGTCGTCGACCTTGATCTCCTGCACGACGTGCGACCGCGCTTCGTTTGCCGCCGCCGGCATCGCGAGAGCCCACGCTGCCGCGAGCACGGCGGTGATTCCGAAACCAAAGCGAAGGCTCACGAGGCGGTCGCCTCGTGCGGCTCGCGGGCGGCGGCATTCCGACGCGAGAGCCGCGCGACGACTTCTGCGATGTGCTGCGCAACGAGATCGGGATGATCGTCGATGCTGAGCGCTTGAATGTCGTCGACGGCGGCCATGATCGTCGGATGACCGAGCATGATCGGCAGTACACAACGCGATTCTTCACCGGCCTCGACCCACTTTCGGTGCGCGCGTAGGATTTCAAATCGGCAATACGGCCGCTCAAAATAGGCTTCCGAATAAACGGGAACGATGAAGCGACTTGCATCGATGGCGAGCGCAATCTTTTCCTGCCATTGCGCTCCGGACCGGATCGACTCGGCATCAAAGAAAACGGATAACCGGCGACCGTTCGGTAACGCGGCGTCGCGGAACGGCACGAAGACGTGGTCGAAGACCCAGATGTGGTCTTGTCGTGCGTAGCTGATGAAAACGTCGTAGTCGTACACCTCCGGCGGGACGGCCTCCGCATTCTCGCGCTCTTCCGCCAGAATTTGGGATCCGCGAACGCCGCTTAAGCCCGCCGCCACGAGAACGCCGATCGTGATCAACGAAACCTGCGGCGCGAGGTGCCGCGCGAGCAGCTGCGAGAGCTCGAAGACCGCGACGATCGCGAGGCCGGCAATCGCGGCAAATGCTGCCGAAAACCATGGCGACAAGGAGCGTAACTCACGCAAACGGAGACGCTTGACTGCGAGAAAGAACGCGACGTACGCCAGCACCGTGAGTGCCGAAAAGATTGGAACCAGCATCAGCAGTCGCGAATTTTGAGGCTGGACGTCGTAATACGGCGTCTTGCCGATGAGCGAGCCTGCGTCCAGCGCGTTGCTCAGCGCCCATCCGAGGACTTCGGGACCGCTCCGGTCGACGAACGGCAGACGATCGTATTTTACCGTGCCGACGATGACGAACGTGTTGTTGTCGAACGCGGCGTAGTTTCTGAAGGTTCGCGAATCGGTAAACCGATAGATCACCGGTCCGTTGGACGGACTTTGCAGCCCAAGCCGAACCGGAACGTGATTCTGATCGCAGGGCGGCGAGGCTGCAAAGAACCGGGCCGTCATGAGAACGCGCGGCACCATCGCCCAGACATTTTCGACACCGACGACCTGGCCCGCCGCATTCGGCAGCGGGACGCCGGCGTAGCAGATCCGATAGAACAATCCTTGCGCGTTCGGAATGCTCGTAAAGCGGGTCTGTGCAGCGCCGCTCAGCGCGCCGTATACTTGCGGATCGACCGGATCGAGCGGCCCGACGATGACGTCGTCGCGCCCGAGCTGCGGCTCTTCGGTGGCATAAATCGGAAAGCGGAGTGCCGTGCGACGGATGCTGCCGATCAAAGAACGATCGGCAAACGCCATCGGTCCCGCGCACGGATTCGTTTGACACGGCAGAAATTCGATGTCGAGAATAACGGCATTCGGCCGCCGGTTGCTGCGAGCGAGCCCGTCGAGGAAATCCGAAATTCGTCGCCGATCGCTCGCGATATCGGAACTCCAATCGACGTCGACGATGACGACGTCCGGCGAGAAAGCCGGCGCAACGCGCGAGCTCAGCCAGTTAAGGACGTGCCAGTCCCATTCGTGCGGCAGCCAGAGCGCCGCCGAGGTCATGACTGCCGCATAGACCCCCGCCAGGAGCCCGACGCGCCCGACCCATCGTGGCACAAGCTTCCCCTTCGCCGCTTGGCCCTGCTATCATGCTCATTAGCGTGTCGGAAAACGTGCGGAGTCTGGGCAAAGGTTTGCTGCCGCTCATCGTCGGCGTAACCGGGCATCGCGATTTGGCGCAGAATGACGATTCCGAAATTGCAGCGCTGGTGCGCGGATTTCTCTGCAACCTCCAAACGACATATCCGCATACGCCCATGGTGCTCCTCTCGTCGCTCGCGGAAGGCGCTGACCGCGTCGTCGCGCAAGCGGCGCTGGATTGCGGCGTCGAGCTATATGTCGTTTTGCCGATGGAAACGAGTCTCTACGAGCAAGACTTTGCGTCCGACGAATCAGTCGAGCAGTTTCGCCGGTTGATGGCACACAGCTACGGCGCGCGAATCGTCGAGGCTCCCGGGCCGGAACGAGATCGCCATTATGCGGCCGCAGGTGCATTCATCGTAAGCCACAGCGAAATACTCATTGCGCTTTGGGACGGCAACGAAGACGAAATGCGCGGGGGAACGTCTCAGATTGTGCGATTCGCACTCCGGGGCGTTCCCACCGATTATCTCAGCGGACCGCGCGAAGCGCTGCGCTCGAACGAAACCGGGGCGGTCTATCACATTCCGGTTCGTCGGCAGTCCGCGCTGAAACCGGCAGCGGCGGCCACTTGGCGGTATCCCGAAACGGACTCCAGCGATCCCGGTGCTTTGGGCGCAGCGCGCGCTGCGTTTGAAGAGAACCTGCGCAACCTCGAACGCTTCAACCGCGACGCAGTTGCTTCGCCGAGTGACTCGAGCACCAACAGCTCCGGATTGCTATTATCACCGCAGCAAGAAGCGGCGCTGGGCGCGAGCGGCGCCTTGCACTACACCCGTGCGCTTTTCGGTCAAGCGGACCAGCTTGCCCTGAAATGCCGAAACTGGACCTATCGCGCCACCGTTTCCATCTTCGGCGCAGTTGCACTGGCGACGCTGCTCTTCGCTCTCTACACTGACGTCATGACCGACCGCGCCGCGCTTTATTTTGGGTTCCTGGCGATCGTCGTATTGGCATTTGCGATTGACCTGATCATCGTGCGAAAACGAATGCAGGACCGGTTTCAAGATTATCGCGCGCTTGCCGAGGGTTTGCGCGTGCAATTCTACTGGCGGCTCGCCGGAATCCACGACTCGGTTTACGATCACTATTTCGCCCGGCAAGAGGGCGAGTTGGATTGGATTCGTAATGCAATGCGAGCCGAGTCGTTTCGCCCTCAAAGGCAGCCTGACGTCGACGCGAGTCCAGGCCGGATGCGGGCCTTGTTGGAGACGGTTCTCGCACAATGGATCCAAGGCGAAGGGACATACTTCGCCAGGGTGTTTCGGCGCGAAAGAGAGATCGCCAACCGCATCCGATGGAGCGCGAATGCATGTCTGGTCGCAACCGCGGTTGCAGCATTGCTCTTAGCAGTCACTGTCGCACGCAGTCAGCCGGCCTACCACGGAATCTTGATCGCGATCCTTACGCTTGCGCTCGCTGGGGCCGGTCTTCTTACCGGCTACGCGCAGAAACGAGCGCATGAGGAACACGCGCGGCGCTACCGGCGTATGGCGGCACTTTATCGCGTCGCCGGCGACCGGCTCGGGATTTTGCTGCAGCAAGGCGATCTGACCGGCGCGCGGCGGGTTCTGGTCCAGTTGGGACGCGAGGCCCTGGCCGAGACCTGCGACTGGCTTCTATTGCACCGCGAGCGGCAAATCGACGTCCCGACGGGGTAAAGGCGAAAGCTTAACTCAGCGCGACACGTCGTAGGCGTCCAGCGCCTTAACGAGATTGCGGAGATTTGGCTCGATGTTGTCAGCGTTGGCGCTTAGAATATCGCGCCACATGGCGGAGCTCATGCCGGAAATGCGCAGCAGCTCGCGAGCGACGGGGCCGCAGAGTTTTTCAGCGTTCGGCCCTTGATCCCGAAGCAACGTCGCATAGCACCACGCGACGATCTGCGGCACGTGCGACGCAATCGCGACCGCACGATCGTGCCCTTCTGCCGATATTGCGAACGGGACGGCGCCCATCGATTCGATGAACGTTCGGGCGCGTTCATCCAGCGCTTGGTCGCCGCTCGGGACGTATGCCCACGTTCGGCCCTCGAAGAGATCCCCGCGCGCGGCGCGCACGCCGCTGCGCTCGGTGCCGGCCATCGGATGTGTCGCAACGAAGTTTGCTAAACCGCTTGCAGCGCGTACCACCGGCATTTTTACCGATGCGATATCGACGATAAGTTCCGGCATCGAACCCGACTCGCTCTTTAACCGTTCTATCTCTTGAAGCGTCGATCCAACGTGAGGCGCCAGGACCAGCACGTTGACGATCTTGCCGAGCTCGTCACCCGTTAACGAATCATCGATCGCGCCGACCTCGCGCGCCGCTTCCAACACCGCCGAATCGCAATCCGCGCCGATGACGCGCATGCCGTTCTGCCGCGCGCGCAGGCCGATCGAACCACCGATTGCGCCGACGCCGAACACGCCGACGGTTGCGGCGGTCACGACGTCGTGTGCA
>JAFAOZ010000276.1 GCA_019247395.1 Vulcanimicrobiota bacterium
CTTACGTGCTGGCGCGCTTCCGTCGCGTTTGCGCCGTCCATGATGGTGCCGCGAACGTATACGTTTTGGAAAGAGCGCTGGCAAAGCCCCACGGCATGGCTCGAAGCGCTTGAGCAATCGTTGCGCGATACCGGTGCGGTGAGCGCGCGCGGCGGCGACTACGATTCGTGGGATCTCGGAGTTTGCGGCGGTACGCTCGGATCTGCGCGGTTGCAGATGCTCGTGGAAGAGCACGGCGCCGGAAAGCAACTGGCGCGCGTTCGTACCTGGCCGGTCGTCTCCGCGGGCGGATTTGCGCTCATCGTGCTCTTCTGCGTGCTTGCGGTGATTGCCGGATCGCAGCAGGCGTGGCTTGCATGCGCGATCCTTCAGGCCGCCGGCGTCGCAATCGCAATCCGAATGGCTTTGGAAAGCGCTGCGGCGATGTCGCGCTTGGATCGCGCGCTAGGAGGACTCCTTGAAGTACTTGATCGTCAACGGTGACGACTTCGGCGCGAGCCGCGGCGTCAACCGCGGCATTATGGAGGTCCACGCTCGGGGCGCGCTGACGAGCGCGAGCCTCATGATCGCCATGCCGGCCGCGCGGGAGGCCGTTGCGCTTGCTACGGCGGCTCCGGATCTCGGCGTCGGATTGCACGTTGCGCTCACCAACGAGGACTCGGCGCCGCTCATCGATTTCGACGACGCGCATGCCTGCGCGGCGGAGATCGAAAAGCAGATCGACAGGTTCTGCAACGCGATGGGTTCGCTGCCGACCCATCTCGACACGCACCAGAACGTCCATCGCGACGAACGGCTGCGTCCGCTCTTCGTCGAAGCTGCCGCGCGCTACGACTTGCCGCTGCGCGAACATTCGCCGGTGCGCTATTTCTCCAATTTTTACGGCCAGTGGGACGACATCGCGCATCCCGAGCAGATCAGCATCGAAAGCCTGACGTACATGCTGCGCGAGGTATTGCAGCATGGCATCACCGAGCTCAGCTGCCACCCCGGCTACATGGGGCCGGATTTCACGTCGCCTTACAATATCGAGCGTGAGATCGAAATTCGGACGCTCTGCGATCCGCAGTTCCTGCAGTTTCTTCGCGATAACGGCGTGCAACTGATCAACTTCGGCGACGTTCCCACAATCGCGAGGCAGATGGTTCACGCGTGAGGATCGTCGTCTCGCCGCACAACGTCGTGAACTATCCGCCCGGCGGTGGTCACTTCTGGGTCTACATGCAGTACGTGGATGGTCTGCGGCGCATCGGATGCGACGTTTGGTGGCTCGAAGAGTTCCGCCGTTCGGGCGACGCCGCGGAAGAAGAGTCGCGCGTCGCTATTCTACGGCAGCGGCTGGCGCGCTTCGGCATGGACGATCGTATCATTCTCTACGCGGAAGACGGCGAGTTCGTGAACTGCACCGCGTCGCACGCGCAGCAGGTTTTTCGTGATGCCGATCTGTTGCTGAACTTCCACCAACGGATGAACGCGCGCATGCTCGAGCAGTTTCGCCTTACCGCGCTGGTGGACATCGACCCGGGGCTGCTGCAGTACTGGATTACGTCGGGTTTGCTCGCGGTCGAGCGGCACGATCTGTATTTTACGACCGGCGAGACCGTCGGAAAGCCGGACGCCAAGTTTCCGGATTGCGGACTGCAATGGATCCAGATCCGTCCGCCCGTCAGCCTCGATCTATGGCCGCGTCTTTCGGCGCCGATAGACCGGCGCTTTACGACCGTCTCGAACTGGTGGGGCCACGAGTGGGTGACCGACGACGAAGGCGTGCACGACAATAACAAACGCACGGCATTTCTGGAGTTTGCCGAGCTGCCGCGGCATACGCGCGTGCCGTTGGAGTTAGCGCTGCTGCTCGATCCGAAGGATGCCTCAGACGTCGCCGACGGCGAGATGCTGCAGCGCGAAGGCTGGCGCGTGCGCCACGCGCACGACGTTGCCGGCTCGCCGCAGGATTATCGGACGTATATCCAAGGGTCGCGCGGTGAATTCAGTTGCGCGAAGTGGTCGTGCATGAAGTTTCAAAACGCGTGGATCAGCGACCGCACGCTCTGCTATCTCGCGACGGGCCGTCCGGCGGTCGTCCAAGATACCGGGCCGAGCGCGATCTTTACCGGTGAGCGCGGGCTGCTGCGTTTTTCAACGCTTGACGAAGCGGCGGCGGCGCTCGACGAAGCGGAGGCGCATTACGAGCTACACGCGCGAGCCGCGCGCGAACTTGCCGAGCTCTTTGACGCGCGTCGCGTTGCCGAAACGATCGTGCGTCACGCCGGCGCGCGTCCAATGGCGGCGCAACGATGACCCCGCCCACCATCGACCGCAACGTCTTCGGCAGGATCGTCGCGTTCGCGCGGCCGTACTGGCTGAAAGTCGCCGGGACGTTTCTCCTGAGCCTGGCGGCCGTGCCTCTGACCCTGCTGACGCCGCTGCCGCTCAAGATCGCCGTCGACAACGTCATCGGTTCCAAGCCGCTGCCCGGCTTTCTCTCGTTCATCGGCGCAAATACGTACGCCGTGCTCGCCATTGTGGCGGTGCTCTTGGTCTTCATTACGTTCTTGCTCTACGCGCAAGGGATGGCGGTCTGGCTCGCCTCCACGTACCTCGGCGAGCGGCTCGTGCTCGATTTTCGCGCGGCGCTCTTCCGGCACGCGCAGCGGTTGTCACTCGCCTATCACGACCGAACCGGCACGACGGACTCGGTCTTTCGCATTCAATACGACGCCGAATGCTTCCA
>JAFAOZ010000323.1 GCA_019247395.1 Vulcanimicrobiota bacterium
TCGAAGAAGCGCTCGGCGACGATGGTAGTCTGCGTCGGCACCGCGCCGAGAATCGCTTTGCCGGCGCGCACGTACGTAACCGCCTGCTCCGAACCGGCGCGATCGAGCGCGCATTCGCGCTCCAGCCAATCGTAGGCCGCCGCATCGTCGCGTTCGTCGATAGCCTGACGCACGGCGCAGACTTCCCGCGAGAGCTCCATCGTGCGGCCCAGACCTTCGCCGTTCCAGAACGGAATGGAGGGTGGTGCGCCGTGCGCGTCTTCCACGCGTACCACGCCGGCCTCGACGCGCCGAATCTTCCACGAGTTCGTTCCGAGCAGGAAAATGTCGCCCGCCATGCTCTCGATCGCGAAATCTTCATCGAGCGTGCCGATGACGTGCCCCTCGGGTTCGAGCACGACGTTGTAGTTGGCGGTGTCGGGAATCGCGCCGCCGCACGTGATGGCGGCAAGGCGTGCGCCGCGCCGCGGCCGGACTCTGCCGTTTACCCGATCGTAGTGCAAAAACGTGCCGCTGCGACCGCGTGAGGTCGCAACGCCGTCGGCAAGCATCGTAACGACCTCTTCGAAATCTTTTCGCTCCAAATCGCGATACGGATAGGCCCTTCGCACCATATCGTAGAGCGCATCGGCTTTCCATTCGTGTTGGGCACAGGCCGCGACGATCTGCTGTGCGAGAATATCGAGCGGCGCCGACGGTATCGTTAGGGCATCCAGCGCGCCGGTGCGAATCGCCCGAACCAATGCCGCGCACTCGAGGAGCTCGTCACGCGTCGTGACGTAAAAGATTCCCTTGGGTTTGGCACCGACCCAGTGACCCGAACGGCCGATTCGCTGCAGCGCCACCGCAATTGCCCGCGGCGATCCGAGCTGGACGACGAGATCGACCGAACCGATGTCGATGCCCAGCTCGAGCGACGCCGTCGCAACGACGGCGCGCAGTGCGCCGGCGCGCAAACGGCGTTCCACGTCGAAGCGCAGCTCGCGCGCGAGGCTTCCGTGATGGGGCATCACCACGCCCTCGCCGAGCCGTTCGTTGAGCGCGAACGCAGCGCGCTCGCTCATTCGTCGCGTTCCAACGAAGATCAGCGTGGTTCGATGGCGCCGGATCTGCTCCGCGACGCGATCGTAGATTTCGCCCCACATCTCTTTGCTTGCCACGGGGCCGAGCTCGTCGTTGGGAACTTCGACGGAAAGCTCCATCTCGCGCCGATGTCCGATGTTGACGATCGCCGCACTCGGGCTCAAGAAGCGCGCCACTTCCTCGATCGGCCGCACCGTCGCCGAAAGTCCGATCCGTTGCGGGCGACGTCCGTTCTCCCGCTCGATCAAATCGTCCAACCGCGCCAGCGTCAGCATCAGATGCGATCCGCGCTTATCACGGGCCATCGCGTGGATTTCGTCGACAATGACCGTCGTGACACCGGAGAACAGGCGGCGCGACTTCTCGGCGGTAAGCAAAATGAAGAGCGATTCGGGCGTCGTGACGAGAACGTGCGGCGGTTTGCGCAGCATCGCAGCGCGCTGTCCCGGCGTCGTGTCGCCCGTGCGCACGGCCGTGCGAATGGCCTGCAGCGCGGCGAGCCGCTCGGCGGCGAGCGCCAGAATTCCGCTCAAAGGCTTCTCGAGATTTTCGCGCACGTCGTTGGTGAGCGCTTTGAGCGGCGAGACGTACACGACGAGCGTTTGATCGGGCAACTCATCTTTGCTCGCGCGCTGCACGAGATCGTCGAGCGCGAGGGTGAACGCGGCGAGCGTTTTACCCGAGCCCGTCGGCGCGGAGATCAGCACGTCGCCGCCCGCCCGTATCACCGGCCAGCCTCGTGCTTGCGGCTCGGTCATGCCGCCGAACGCCGAGGCAAACCAATCTCGGACGAGCGGATGAAAAGAGTCGAACATTGGTGATCTATTCAACCCGCGACAGAGCCGCCCCGTGGCGGGGGATTAGGCGCTTGTTCCGACGGGAAAAGAGCGGCATGAAATACTCACTGATGCTTTCTGCCGTCCTCGCGCTGGGATTGGGGCTGCTGCCGCAAGCGGCGCCCGCGCAGACCGACCAGACCACCGCCGGCCCTATGGCGACCGCCACGACGAATCCTGGGGCC
>JAFAOZ010000271.1 GCA_019247395.1 Vulcanimicrobiota bacterium
CGCCGCCGCATGGGTCAAACACCACCCGCACGGCACGTTTCCGCTTATTTACCGGCGCGAACCGTTGGCCGACCCGTGGCTCGAAACGGATCGTCGCCAAGCGGTCGAGAGCGAGGAGCCCGTCGATTGACGGCCTCCTAGCGAAGGCAAAATTCGGCCATTTTTCCACAGATTGCACAAGTTAATGTCACAGGCTGTGGACAATAAGGCAGCGTTAAAGGAGATCAAATTGATCAAAAAGCTTGCTCGTATTGCCTCTGCGACCTTCGTCGGCATGCTCGTTGCCGCATGTTCGCACGGGAGCTCGCAATCGACGGCCGCCGCCTCGCCCGCAGGGGCGCCCGGTGCGCATAAAACCATCGGCGTGTCGATTCAAAACCGGGAAGCGCAGTTCTATCAGGATATGGAGTCCGGGATGCGCGCGCAGGCGGCGAAATACGGGTATTCGCTCATCGTCGTGGATGCAAGCCGGGACAACGCCAAACAGCAGAGCCAAGTCGAGGATTTCATCTCCAAGCGCGTGGATGCGATCGTGCTGACGCCGTATGACTCCCAGGCGATCGGCAGCGCGATAACGGAGGCCAACAATGCGGGCATTCCGGTCTTCACCGCCGACATCGCAAGCACGAGTTCCCAAGGGCGCGTCGTTGCGCACATCGCCAGCGACAACGTGCAAGGCGGCTTCCAGGCCGGCAAGCTCCTCTGTGACGCCGTCGGCAAAACGGGCAGCGTCGCGATCATTGACGAGCCCGAGGTGACGAGCGTGCAAGATCGCGTCAAAGGATTCAAGATGGCGCTCGCGCAGCTCTGTCCGGGCGTCGCGATCGTCGCCGACGTCGATTCGGGCGGCACGCGCGACAAGGCGAGCAGCGATACGGGCGACGTACTGCAAGCGCATCGCGATCTCAAGGGCATTTTCGGCATCAACGACGATTCGGCGCTCGGCGCGGTGGCCGCCGTCAAAGCCGCCGGCGGAAAGAATATCGCGATCGTCGGATACGATGCGACGCCCGAAGCGCGCACCGCCATCGCGAAAGGCGATATGTACGGCGATGCGATTCAATATCCGGCAAAGATCGGCTCGACGACCATCGACATCATCCACGCGTATTTCAACGGCACGACGCCGCAGGCGGTGGTGAAGATTCCGGTCGGCACGTACACGCGCGCAAACGCTTCGGCTCCTTAAGTGTAGTTTGGCGCCCCTTCTCGAAATGCGCGGCATCGGGAAGAGCTTTCCCGGCGTGCGCGCATTGTCGGACGTTTCCTTGACGCTCAATGCCGGCGAAGTTCTCGTGCTCGTCGGCGAAAACGGCGCCGGCAAATCGACGCTGATGAAGATTCTCTCCGGCGCGTTGCCCGCCGACGAAGGCGAAATTCTCGTCAACGGCACGCCGGTGCGGATCGGCTCGCCGCAAGAAGCGCAGCATCTGGGAATCGGCATGATTTATCAAGAGTTCACGCTCGTTCCGCAGTTGAACGTGCCGGCGAACATCAGTCTCGGCGCCGAGGCGACGCACGCGGGTTTGATCGATTCGGCGGCCGTCAACGAGCGCGCGCGCCGGGTGCTCGACGAGCTCGGACTGGAGCTGCCGTTCGACGTCCCGGTTTCACGCCTTTCGGTCGGCCAGCAGCAACTCGTCGAGATCGCGAAGGCGCTGGCAACTTCGGCGCGCATCATCGTGATGGACGAACCGACGGCGGCGCTCTCGGATCGCGAGATCGAGCGGCTCTTTACCATCGTGCGGCGTTTGCGCGCGAACGGTGCGGGCATCATTTACATCTCGCATCGGATGGAAGAGCTGCCGCAAATCGCGGATCGTGTGACCGTGCTGCGCGACGGCAAAGTTGTGGAGACGCGCGCCGCGAGCGACTTTCCGGCGGCCGAGATTATTGCGGCAATGGTCGGCCGGCGCCTCACGTCGCACTTTCCCGAGCTGCCGCCGGTGCCGGCCGATGCGCCGGTGCGCCTCGAAGTGCGCGGGCTCGGCCGCGAAGGAATCGTGAGCGATGTGAGCTTCTCGGTTCGCGCGGGCGAAATAGTCGGCTTGGCCGGCTTGATCGGCGCAGGCCGCACCGAGATTCTGCGCGCCATCGCGGGCGCCGATGCGCCGATAGCCGGCACGATTCTCGTGGATGGCCGCGTGCTGCATCCCGGACGCATCGGCGGCGCGATCGACGCCGGCGTCGCGTTCATCACCGAGGATCGCAAGGCGCAGGGGCTCGTGCTTGGAATGAGCGTGCGCGAAAACGTTACGCTGGCGCATCTCAAAGAGTTCGTCGATCGCGATCAGCTCGTCAACGTTGTGCGGGAACGGGGGGCAACGGCGCGATTGATCGACGAGCTGCAGATCAAGACGCCGGGGACCGAACAGCTCGCGCGCAACCTTTCGGGCGGAACGCAGCAGAAGGTTGTCCTCGCCAAGTGGCTGCTGGGCGACGCGCGCGTCTTTCTTTTCGACGAGCCGACGCGCGGAATCGACGTCGGCGCGAAAAGCGAAATTTACAAGCTCATGATCGATCTGATCGCGCGCGGCGCCGCAATCGTCATGGTCTCGAGCGACTTGCCGGAGTTGCTCGGCATGTCGCACCGGGTGCTGGTCGTGCGCGACGGCCGGATTGCCGCCGAATTTTCGCGTGCCGAGGCGACGCCGAATCGCGTGATCGCCGTCGCAACCGGAGCAGCCGCCGCGTGACGCAGCGCGAACGCTTCGACTACTGGCTGCGGATCGGCGGTGCGATCGCCTTCGTCATCGTGCTCGTCGCGATCGTCGACGTCGCGTCGCGCGGCTCGTTCCTCGAACCGAGCAACATCGTGCGCGTGCTGCGCCAGATTACCTACAACTGTATCTTGGGCGTCGGCCAGACGTTCGTCATCATCACGTCCGGGATAGACCTTTCGGTCGGATCGCTCGTTGCGCTCACCGGCGTCGTTGCGGCACTCTTCGCAAATTCCGTTCACTTGAGCGGCTTTCCGCTGATCGCCGCGACGCTGATCGTGGCGCTCGCGGTAGGCTGTGCTGCGGGCTGGGTCAACGCGCTTCCGGTCGTGAAGCTCAATCTGCCGCCCTTCATCACGACGCTGGCGATGCTCGAGATGGCCGTCGGTGCCGCCTTCATCCTTTCGCATGGCCGCCCGGTCGCGCTGCAGAGCGCCGATTTTCAAAACACCGGCATCGGATCGTTCTTGGGTGGCCTCACGCGGGCGCTCCATCTTCCGAACATTCCGGTGCCGGTCGTTTGGATGCTCGCGGTCATCGTCATAGCGTCGGTGCTGCTGAACCGCACGCGTTTTGGGCGGTACGTCTTTGCAATCGGCGGCAACGAAGAGGCTGCGCGGCTCGCCGGTATCAACGTCACACGCGTCAAGACGGCGGTCTACATGATCAGCGGCGCGTGCGCGGCGATCGTCGGTTTTCTCTACATGGCACTCTTCTCGTCGGGGTCGCCGCAAACGGGAACCGGCGACGAGCTGCTCGAGTCGATCGCAGCGGTCGTCGTCGGTGGAACCAGTTTGATGGGCGGACGCGGAAGCGTCGTCGGAACCTTCTTCGGCGCGCTCCTGATCGGCGTGCTCTACAACGCGATGAATCTGCTCAACGTGGATTCGTATCTGCAGAAGGTGTTGCTTGGTGCGGTGATTCTGCTCGCGGTCGTCCTCGACGAGCTGCGCAAGCGCTACCTCACTTCGTGAAGGTTACCCCCGCTGGAGAGAACACACCCGGCGGGTTCAACGATGTAATCGGCGCGCCGCCGTTTTGGGCATCCCAAATCGAGACGTCGTCGCCGCAGTTGCTGTTCGGAGTAGCGATCTTGTCGATCTTTTTCTTTTGGAGGCCGTCCGGGTTTTTCGAAAGCGAACCCCAACTCGACGCCCAACCGGCGTAACAGCTTGCCGTGCCGAACGAAACCTTCTTCACGTCGTGCGCGCTGCTGCCGCTGACCTTCGTGTAGTCGAGGGTCATTCCGTCCGGGCCGCCGGCTTGATCGGCAACGCCGAGCGTGGCGCCCATGAGTTGAACGGCGCCCGGAAAATTGATCGGCGTATCGAGGTTGAGAAGATGCCACGTGCCGCCCGAAAGCTCGGCGAGACTCGGGTTGCTGCACGGCGATGCGTAGCTGCACTCGACGAACAGATTGCCGTTCTTATCGTACCCGGCCGGCCAGTCGTAGCCCGGCCC
>JAFAOZ010000264.1 GCA_019247395.1 Vulcanimicrobiota bacterium
GCGACCGTTCGTTACCATTCCGTCGGCGTACAAACGGCCGTACTTCATCCACCAAAAACCGTCGGACGTCCCAGTCGATACCGAGTAGCGGGCGCACCGCGTTTCCATGTCGCTGGCGTTTTCCATTCGGCGGGCAAGGCCCGATGACGCTGTGGCAATCGCCGTCGTGCAGGTCGAAGCCTGGGAGGCTGCTTATCGCGGCCTCATTCCAGACGACGTTATCGATGCGCGAACGGTCGAAACACGAACCGCGCAATGGCGTGCGAGGATCCCCGATGCACGTTTGATCGTTCTCGTTGCCTGTGACGAGAACTGCAGCGTCCAGGGCTTTGCAAGTGCTCAACGGCTCGCCCCGCCGGACCCCGGATTTCAAGCCTTTCTTCAAACGCTCTACGTGCGGCCTCAGTCGTGGGGCAAAGGGATCGGAAGAAAACTGCTGGCTGCGATGTGCAGCCGGCTGGCCGCGCGAGGCGTGCGGAACGTGGCTCTGCGCACGATGCGCCTCGGCGACGCCAGGCACTTCTACGAGCGGCTCGGCGCGCGCGTCGTCCCCAACGGCATTATGCACGAGGCCGGCGAGTTCGACGACGTCGTGTACGCGTTTGACGATGTCGCTGGGGTCGCTGCGCTTCTCAAACGCAGAAGCGGCCAACCGGAAGACGGCCAGGAATAATACCCGAGCCGGGCAATAGTATGAACGCCGCGGGTTTTCCCCGCGGAGCTCAATATTTTTATGACGACAGACGCTGCCGATATCCAACGGCTTCGTACGGAAGCCGAATACATGCGTTTCTTGGTGGCTGCCGGCGAGTTGCTCAGCTCGTCGTTGAACTACCGGACGACGCTTGGTAACGTTTGTAAAGCGGCGGTCGATAGCATCGCCGATATCTGCGTTCTCGACCTCGGCACAATTGGCGACGTCAATGCCTACGGGGCGGCACATCGCGATCCACGCCAAACGCCGGAACTCGACGCCATGACGTCGCTGCTGCATTCGGATCCGGGCCGCCCGGCGCACCCCGTCTGCAGCGTGCTTGAATCCGGGAAGACGTTCTTCGCGCCGATCATCGACGACGCGTGGATCGAGGCCCATGCGGCCAATCGCCGCCATGCCGAATTCATGCGCGCGATGGAGTATCGCTCGATGATCGTCGTGCCGGTGCGGTCGCAGATCTGGGGGCTCACGGGAGCGCTCACGCTCGTACGCACGCGCAGCTCGGGCGAGACGTACGACGCAAATGCAATCGCCTTTGCCGAAGATCTCGGGCGTCGCTGCGGGATTGCGATCGGCAAGGCGCGCCTTCACTCGCAAATGATCGACGTGGCCGAGCGGTTTCAGCGCGCAGCCTTACCCGCCTCGCTGCCGGCCCTTCCGAACTTCCGGCTGAACCGCTTTTACGAAGCCGCGGACGCGGCGCTCTTAGTTGGCGGAGACTGGTACGATGCGTTCTTGCTCAGAGACGGCAGAATGGGTCTCTCGATCGGCGACGTTGCCGGACACGGCGTCGAGGCTGCGGCGCTGATGTCGTCGGTGCGCGATGCGATTCGCATGGCATTGGTTTTGGAGCCGGATCTCAGCCGGCTTTTGGAAAGCGTGGATTATTTGTTCCGCAGCGAGGCGGGCGAACGCTTCTGCACGGCGGCAATTGCCGTGATCGATCCGGAGTCGTGCACCATTGAGGTCGCGTCGGCAGGACATCCCAGCCCGCTCTTGTGGGAGAACGGCGAGGTGCGCGAGCTGGCGCCTCACGGCGTTCCGCCGCTTGGATACGTGAAGCTCGCACCGCAGCCGGTTGAGGTCGACGAGCACCGCCTGCAGCCCGGATCGATGATCGTCTTTTATACCGACGGGCTCATCGAGTGGGAACGCAATACCGCAGAAGGCCTCGACGCGCTGCACCGAGCGTTGCACGATCCGGCCATTCGCGCTGCGGACGATCCCGCGCTCGCGATTCGCAACACGTGTATCAAGGGTCCGCACTCCGATGACGTCGCGATCCTGACGGTTCGCGTGATTTAAGGCGTCGCGCGGAGCTTCGCGTCGAGCGCCCGAATGCCGGCGGGCGACCCGGCAGCAACGATCTCGTCGGTCGCACGGATTGCGGTCGCCGGGTCCGGCCGAAAAACCATCGATCCGCCGCGTTTGAGCGCGAGGACGATTACTTCTCCAACATCCGGCACCAGCGTCTCCAGCCGCCTTCCAATCCACGGCGACGTGTCGGCGACCGCGAAATCTTCTAAGATGAGCTGGCTATTCTGCGCGAACAGCACCGTGTCGACGAACTCCACTGCGGTCGGACGCATTGCAAGACCCGCCATTCGCCGGCCGCCCGTCTGATAGGGCGAGATGATCCGCGTCGCACCCGCCAAACGCAGCTTCGACTCGGCGCCGTCGCGATTCGCCCGCGCGACAATGTACAGATCCGGATTCAGCACGCGCGCAGAGAGCGTGACGTAGATATTGATCTCGTCACTGTCCACCGCGGCGACCAGGCCGCGTGCTCGTTCGACGCCCGCCGCGCGCAGCGTCGCGGCATCGGCCGCATCGCCGCTAATCGTTTTATATCCCGCCGCCGCAGCGCGCTCGAGTGATTCTGGTTTGATGTCGATGACGACGAAATCGATGCGCTCGTCGGTAAACGTTCGCGCGATTTCGGCGCCTACTCGGCCGAATCCGCAAAGGATGTAGTGGTCGGTCATACCTTCAACCCGTCGGCGCATTCGCCGCTGGACCACAAGGCTCCCCAGCGTTCCTTCGAGCGTGTAGCTGAAGAGTCGAAGCAGCGTGTAGGTCAGGACGCCGAAACCGATCGCCACGACACCGACGGTCCACCATTTGCCGGCAACGTCCATTGGGCGGGGCTCGCCGCCGCCGATGGTGGTGATTGTCGTAATGGTGACGTAGAACGCGTCGAACCACGACCAGTGCTCGAGCTCGGCGTACCCGGCCGTGCCTGCAAGGATCACGGCCGCGAGGAGCGCCATCGCGAGGCTCAAGTTTTGCGAAAGCGGCGTCGATTCGCGCAAAAACGCGACGTTCGCGCAGGAATGAACGTCGCCCTGTGCGCAGGCATGCAACGTGACTGCAGCAATCTATTTAGGGTGGCTCATTGCGATCGTGCTCGTCGCGGTCGGACTGTTCGCATGGCTGGCGCCGCATTCGCTTGCGCGCCACTACGGCGTTTCAGTGGAGGGCGAGCGTGAAACGGCGTACGTTCGCGCTACCGGAATCCGTGACGTCGCCATCGGCGTCGTGCTCGGAGCTACGGCATACCTGCACGTGCTGCCGCTGCTGATCGTTGTGGCGGCCGTCGGAATTATCGTATCGATTGCGGATATTTGGGTCGTTGCGCGGCACGGCGGCGCGCATCGCCGCCACGCCGCGCACGCGATTCACGCTTCCGGGGTAGTCGCTTTCGGTCTTGTCATCGCGATGGCGCTCTTCGCCGTCGGCAGGTAACTAGAGAATTGGCACGCCCGGTGCCGCGTCGGCGCGGGTAAGCCCGAGGTATCGCGGATCGTCGAAGACTTCGACCTTGCGCGCGTACGGTGTAAAGCCGGTTCGCCGATAGAACGCAAGCGCGCCCGGATGATCGAGCGTACAGGTGTGCAGCCAAAAGCGCCCGATCGATCGCGACCA